>NZ_JAMYTH010000022.1:0-113465 GCF_040322415.1 Mesorhizobium sp. M0152 | reverse complement strand
CCCCCCGGCCTCCCGCTGCGCGGGCGGCGGGGTCCCCCCGGCCGGGGGGCCGCCGGCGACCCCCCGGCCCCCCGTGCGCTGTGACAGTGTGGCTTCCCCCTCCCCCCCCCCCCCCCCCCCCCCCCGCGCCGCCGGGCTCGCCGTCGGCGCCTATCATTTCTTCACCTTCTGCCGGCCTGGCCTCGACCAGGCGAAAAATTTCATCGCGGTGGTACCGCACGACCAGCCCTTGCTGCCACCGGTCGTCGACATCGAGTTCGGCGGCAATTGTCCGCAGCGGCCAACGCCAGAGCAACTGAACGCCGAGCTCCAGGCTTTCCTCGGACCGGTAGAGGCTGTTTTCGGAAAGAAAGCCATCGTGTATCTGACCGATGAGGCAGCGATTGCCTATGCCGGTCAAATCGCCGCGCGCCCGCTCTGGCTTCGCTCATTGCTCTTGCAGCCGGATCGCAGCGACTGGGTATACTGGCAATACCACAACAGGGGGCGTGTCGACGGGATCGATGGCGATGTCGATCTGAATGTGCTTCAGGGCGGCCAGGAAAAACTGGCGACGCTACTTGCATATACGCATTGAGGGCGGCCGACATCGTCAAACCACCCGGGCGGCGCGCCTCGGCATTGCTGAGAGGCCCATTCCCGCGGCCATGATCGCTATGGCAGCCAATTGTATCGTCGTCGGCGTTTCACCGAGAACGGCCATGCCGACCATCACCGTGGCGATCGGTACGCCCGGCATGAACAGCGATGCCGCCTGCGACCCGAGTTGGCCGACGATGTAGGTGTAGAGGAACATTGCGGCGGCGCCGGCGAGAAGACCCTGGACGATGATCTGGCTGACGATCTCGGCGCCCGCCGCGACATGAAAGCCGCTTGGCGCCAAGAGATAGAGAAGCGGCAGCGGCAGGCACGACAGAAGCACGACGGCGGCGGTGGCTGTGACAGGATCAATACGCCATTGCCGCACAGACGTCGCATAAGCGGAAAACATCAGCCCGGATCCGACGAACAGCAGATCTCCGAAAAGAACCTCATTCGTGCCGACACGCGCCGGCGCGATGAACAGCAACAAGCCGGCGACGATCGTGGCAACGCCGATGGTGCGCTGCTTTGAAGCGCGTCCATCGAGGAGCGACAGCAGGAACGAGAAGAACACGATCGAGGCGGGGCAGAGCGCTGCGCCATGGACGGCAGGCGCATAGGTCAGCCCCCAGTTGATGATCAGTGGATAAGGCAATCCGGCCAGCACCGCCAACGCCAATGCCCTGCGCCAGCCCAATGCCCTCAGCTGTTCCAGGCCGTTTCGCCAGACAACAGGCAAGAAGACCACGCCTGCACCCGCAAAGCGAAGGGTGGCCATGTCGGTCACTGTTAGATGCTCTCTGAGGCTGAAGCGGGCAGCGACGAATTGCACGGCATAAATGCCGATCATGGTCAGCCCGGCGATGATCGCCAGCCTTGTGTTTCCTGAATTCTCAGCCACGTCCTGCCACCGTAAAGATGCCGCGCCCGAGACGGTTCCTCTCAGTGCGGCGCAAGCACACGCTATTGCCGGTGACGCCGCGATAAAATACGTTCTTTTTGAAATAGTTGAGTGACATTCACGCAAACAGGACGGCTCAAACGTGAATCCCGGAGCAAGTGATCTCGACCCGGTCGACCGCAGCCTCCTTCGGTTGCTGCAGGAAGATGGCCGCCGCACCACGCTTGATCTGGCGGCGCGCGTCGGCCTGTCGCCAACAGGCACCAGCCAGCGGGTCAAACGCCTGTTTCGCGACGGGTTCATCACTGCTGTAAGGGCCGTGCTCAACCCGGCAAAGATTGGCCGCGGCACGCTCGTCTTCATTGAGGTTCGGCTCGACCACACCGCTCCGCACATCTTTGACCGTTTCGCCGAGGCTGTGGCAAAGGCACCCGAGGTTCTGGAATGTCATATGGTCGTCGGCGGCTTCGACTATCTGGTGAAGGCGCGCATTGCCGAGATGGCCGATTACCAGGATTTTCTCAAACGTGTGATCCTGCCGCTGCCGGGAGTGAAGGAGACGCACACCTATGCCTCGATCGGTGATGTAAAACCGGACGCACTGCTGCCGGTGTAAGCCTCGCCGGTGTAAGCGCTGGCCGGAGACTAGAGTCCGCTTTGCCGCGGGCGAGCCCGATCAGTTCTTCAGGAACGCCGCGATCTCGCCGAAAACCTTGACGAACATCGCCTCCGTCAACACGCCGGTGTTCGTGTTATAGCGCGAGCAGTGATAGCTCGAAAACAGCGTGATGCCACCGGCCGGCTGCTGCCCGCCATGCTTGAATGGATAGGCTGCAATGCGCTGGCCAAGCGCGCGCACCGTCGACTGGTGCGCGATCGATCCCAGCGCCAGCACGGCGCGCAGGTTTGGGAACCGGGCGATCGTCGGCACCAGGAATGTCCGGCAGGTGGCGATCTCGGCGCCGACTGGCTTGTTCTCCGGCGGCACGCAGCGCACCGCATTGGTAATCGCCGTGCCGACTAGCTCGAGCCCGTCATCGGGCCGCGCCTTGAATTCGCCGCGTGCGAAACCGTGCGAGATCAGCGTCGAGTAAAGCAGGTCGCCGGCAAAATCACCGGTGAAGGGACGTCCGGTGCGGTTGGCGCCGCGCAAGCCGGGCGCCAGTCCGACGATCAGAAGCCTGACCGTGTCATCGCCCTCCGGCGGCAGGAAAGTCGGTACCGGTGCATTGAACCAGGACGGCTCGCGCTGCCGCCACTCGGCGATAAAGTCGTGCAGCCGCGGGCAGAGTGGGCAGTCGCGGTCGGGTTCGGAAGAGATAAGGGCGGTCAAGGCGACCGCTCTCAGTAATCGTCCTCGTCGACTTCGGCCGGCTCGGGCCGGCGCACCGGCCGCTCGGAGGGATCGCGGCCGACCTCGTTCTTCAGCGTTATCAGGTCGATGAAATGGTCGGCCTGGCGGCGCAAATCATCGGAGATCATTGGCGGCTGAGAGGCCATGGTCGAGACGATCGACACCTTGCGGCCGCGCCGCTGCAAAGCCTCGACCAGCGTGCGAAAGTCGCCATCGCCCGAGAAGATGACATAGTGGTCGACGACATCGGCGAGTTCCAGCGCATCGACCGTGAGCTCGATGTCCATATTGCCCTTGATCTTGCGGCGGCCCGTCGAGTCGGTGAATTCCTTGGCGGGCTTGGTCACCACCTTGAAGCCGTTATAGTCGAGCCAGTCGATCAGGGGGCGGATCGAGGAGTACTCCTGGTCCTCGACGAGTGCCGTGTAATAATAGGCGCGCAGCAGGTATCCGCGCTTCTGGAAGCTCGACAGGAGCTTGCGATAGTCGATGTCGAAGCCGAGCGCGCGCGAGGTGGCGTAGAGATTGGCGCCGTCGATGAACAGGGCGATTTTTTCACGGGGATCGAACATGGAAAATACCCTTTTCGAAATAAGCGGTCGTCCAAACGAAATGCGGTAGCGACTACCAGTCAGGTCATAATAATCCGGTTGACCTTCCATCAATCGAAATAACGCCAGTTTGGTGGCAATCCAAGGGCGGTCGCCCCACTGCAAGCAATTGTGATCGCGGCGCCGGACCGTAAGTGCGGCATCGTTTTGTCAAATCCGGTGTTTGAGCGAAGATCGAGCGCCCTATAGTCCGGCCATTGCCAAAATGCTTGTATTTTGGCGGCATCCGGGTTATGGACCGCGCCTGTTCTCCATCAAATCCAGGCATGAAAGGGGCAATCCATGGCCCGCGTAACCGTTGAAGACTGCATCGACAAGGTCGACAACCGCTTCGAGCTGGTGCTGCTTGCCGGCCACCGTGCTCGTCAGATCAGCCAGGGCGCGCAGATCACCGTGCCGCGCGACAACGACAAGAACCCGGTCATCGCATTGCGCGAAATCGCCGACGAGACGCTGTCGCCTGACGATCTCAAGGAAGACCTGATCCATTCGCTGCAGAAGCATGTCGAAGTCGACGAGCCCGAAGCAGATGGCGAGGCGATCGCCGACCAGACCGGTGGCGCCGTTGCGGCCGCCGATACCGACGACGCCGAAGACAATGTCACCTTCGATCGCATGACCGAGGAAGACCTGCTGGCCGGCATTGAAGGTCTGGTGCCGCCGGAAAAGAGCGACGACTATTAAGACAGCTCCACGGAAGCGCCTGGAACAATCTTCCGGCACTTCCGTCTCGGCAGTTTCGTGGTTATCTATGACATGCGCCGTACAACAGTGCGGCGCATGATTCATTTCATCGCCGAGAGATTCCGCCCATGATGCGTCAGTATGAGCTTGTCGAGCGCGTCCAGCGCTACAAGCCTGACGTCAACGAGGCGCTGCTCAACAAAGCCTATGTCTATGCCATGCAGAAGCATGGTCACCAGAAGCGCGCCTCCGGCGATCCCTATTTCTCGCATCCGCTCGAAGTCGCCGCGATCCTCACCGAAATGCACATGGACGAGGCGACGATCGCCGTCGCCCTGCTGCACGACACCATCGAGGACACGACCGCCACCAGGGCCGAGATCGATGAGCTGTTCGGGCCAGAAATGGGCAAGCTGGTCGAGGGGTTGACCAAACTGAAGAAGCTCGACCTCGTGTCGAAGAAGGCCGAGCAGGCGGAGAACCTGCGCAAGCTCCTGCTGGCGATCTCGGAAGACGTCCGTGTCCTTCTGGTCAAGCTCGCCGACCGCCTGCACAACATGCGCACCCTCGACCATATGCCGGAGGCCAAGCGCCTGCGCATCGCCGAGGAGACGATGGACATCTATGCGCCGCTGGCCGGGCGCATGGGCATGCAGGGCATGCGCGAGGAGCTGGAGGAGATCGCCTTCCGCTACATCAATCCGGAGGCCTATCGGGCCGTCACCGCCCGGCTCGCCGAGATATTCGAGCGCAACAAGGGTGTGCTGTCCGAGATCGAGAAGGCACTTTCGGCTCTGTTCGAAAAACACGCGATCAATGCGGGCGTCAAAAGCCGGCAGAAGAAGCCATGGTCGGTGTTCCGAAAGATGGAGGCCAAGGCGCTGTCCTTCGAGCAACTGTCCGACATTTTCGGCTTCCGCGTCGTTCTCGATACGGTCGAGGATTGTTATCGCGCGCTCGGCGCCATTCACACTACATGGTCGATGGTGCCCGGCCGCTTCAAGGACTACATCTCGACGCCGAAGCAGAACGACTATCGCTCGATCCACACCACCATCGTCGGTCCGTCGCGTCAGCGCGTAGAATTGCAGATCCGCACCCGCGAGATGAACAAGATCGCCGAATACGGCGTCGCCGCCCATTCGATCTACAAGGACACCGGCGGCAAGACCAACGGCGCCGCCCATGCGATCTCGAAGGAGACCAACGCCTATGCCTGGTTGCGGCGCACCATCGAACAGCTGGCCGAGGGCGATAATCCCGAGGATTTCCTCGAAAACACCAAGCTCGAGCTGTTCCAGGACCAGGTGTTCTGCTTCACGCCGAAGGGGATGCTGATCGCGCTTCCGAAAGGTGCCACGCCGATCGACTTTGCCTATGCCGTGCACACCGATGTCGGCGATACCTGCGTTGGCGCCAAGGTCAACGGCCGCATCATGCCGCTGATGACGGAACTGAAGAACGGTGATGAGGTCGAGATCATCCGCTCGAAGGCGCAGGTGCCGCCTGCCGCCTGGGAGTCGGTCGTCGTCACCGGCAAGGCCCGCGCCGCCATTCGCCGTGCCACCAAGAACGCCATCCGCAAACAGTATTCGGGCCTTGGCGCCCGTATCCTGGAGCGCGCCTTCGAACGGGCGGGCAAGACTTTCACCAAGGAGAGCCTGAAGCCCGTGCTGCACCGGCTGGCGCGCAAGGACATCGAGGATGTGCTGGCTTCGGTCGGCCGTGGCGAGCTTGCCTCCACCGACGTCATGAAGGCGGTGTTCCCCGACTACAAGGACGAGCGTGTCACGCCGGCGGCTCCCAAGCAGCGAGAGGAGGGCTGGTCGAAGATCCGCAATGCCGCCGGCATGCTGTTCCAGATTCCGGGCCGCGCAGCGCGCAAGGACAAGGACCAGCCGCGCGACGGCGCGGTTCCAATCCGCGGCGTGCGTGGCGATTTGCCGGTGCGGTTCGCGCCGGAAGGGGCGGTCCCAGGCGATCGTATTGTCGGCATCGTCCAGCCGGGCACCGGCATCACCATCTATCCGATCCAGTCGCCGGCGCTGCAGGCCTTCGACGACCAGCCGGAGCGCTGGATCGACGTGCGCTGGGATATCGACGAGCGCACCAAGGAACGCTTTCCGGCGCGTGTCTCGGTCACCGCCATCAACGCGCCGGGGTCGCTCGCCGATATCGCTCAGGTTGTTGCGTCGAACGATGCCAACATCCATACGCTGTCGATGGTGCGCACCGCGCCCGACTTCACCGAAATGCTGATCGATCTCGAAGTCTGGGATTTGAAGCACCTCAACCGGCTGCTGTCGCAGCTCAAGGACAATTCGAGCGTCAGCGATGCAAGGCGCGTCAATGGCTGACACGGCTGATCTGGGACAGGCTATATGAAGACCGATGAAGTGCTGGACGTTTTTCGCGAGGCGGGTGCTGTTCTGGAAGGGCATTTCATTTTGACCTCGGGCCTGAGAAGCCCGGTCTTCCTGCAGAAGGCACGGGTGTTCATGCATGCCGACAAGACCGAGCGGCTGTGCAAGGCGCTGGCCGAAAAGATCCGCGCGGGCGTGCCCGGCAAGATCGACTATGTCGTCGGCCCGGCGATCGGCGGCCTGATCCCAGCCTACGAGACCTCGCGGCATCTGGATGTGCCTGCGATCTGGGTCGAGCGGGAGGGCGGCAAGTTCAGGCTGCGCCGCTTCGAGATCGCCAAGGGCGCGCGTGTCGTCATCGTCGAGGACATCGTCACCACCGGCCTGTCGATCCGCGAAACCATCGAGTGCCTGCGGGAACTCGGCGCCGAGGTGGTTGCCGCCGCCTGCATCATCGACCGTTCGGCCGGCAAGATCGATGTCGGCGTGCCGCTGATCGCGCTCGCCGAATATGAGGTTCCGGCCTACCCGGCCGATCGACTGCCGCCGGAACTCGCCGCTATTCCGGCCGTTAAGCCCGGTAGCCGCAACATCTGACAAGGAGCCAGAAATGATCGCCGGCATCGATCATTTCGTGCTGACGGTCGCTTCGCTCGATGCGACCTGTGCCTTTTATCAGCGCGTGCTGGGCTTTGAACGCATCGATGCGCCGGGCCGGCCGACAGCGCTGGCTTTTGGCAACCAGAAGATCAATGTCCACGAGGTCGACCGCACCTTCGAGCCGAAAGCGAAGTCGCCGACGCCGGGATCCGGCGATTTCTGCCTGATCACGGACCGGCCGCTCGACGAACTCCTCGCCAGTCTCCAGGCCAACGACGTGGCGGTTGAGCTCGGGCCTGTCGAACGCATTGGAGCGCGAGGTGCGATGATGTCGGTCTATTTCCGCGACCCCGATGGCAATCTGGTCGAGGTCAGTGAATACCAGCCGTAGCCGCCACGGACGCCGCCTCTTCAGGCGATACGGCACGCCGGTTCCATAAATTCGCCTTTATCGTCCCCTGTTCGAAGCGAACAGCGCCATCCGAGACGGTTGGCACAGGCGGGCCGTGAGGGTGGCGTTCGGTTGTTCTTCCGCCAGCGCGTCTCTATATCAAGGTAGCGATTGCCATCGGGCGATCGTCAAGCGCAAGATGTGGCTGTCCTGCCCGGCTGAAAAAAGCCGGGGCGGAAGCTGTGGAACGGGAACAGAGTGCTTTTTCGACGCCGCAAGCCTGATGGCCTTTTAGAGCGGGTGCGTACCTATCTGTGGCCGCGCCGTTCGTTTTCGCGCTCGCTCCAGTATTTCTCCAAGCGCATCCTGCGGCTGAAGGCCACCCCGCATGCCGTCGCCGCCGGTGTCGCTGCTGGCGTCTTCGCCTCGTTCTTCCCCGTGGGGTTCCACTTCGCCATTGCCGCGGTTCTGTGCTGGCTCATCGCCGGCAATTTGGTGGCGGCGGCACTCGGCGCTGTTTTCTTCGGCAATCCGTTGACCTTCCCCTTATTGTGGGGCGCGTCCTGGGAAACCGGCAAGCTGATCTTGCACGACCGCCTGCCGGCGCATGGCCCGCCGGCTCATCTCGGCGAGATGCTGCACAAGCTTTCCTTCGCACAATTGTGGAAACCCGTGCTTGAGCCGATGCTGATCGGTGCTGTACCGCTCGGACTGGTCTTTGGACTTCTGTTCTACGGCATCACGCGCTGGGGTATGAGCGCTTTCCGCGAGCAGCGGCGCAAGCGCCTTGCCGAGCGCGCAAGCCGTCATGGACAATCGCCCCGTCCCAGAGGCGGCATCGGCTCCGCCGCACAATGATCATCGGCATCGGCAGCGACCTGATCGACATCAGACGGATCGAGAAGTCGCTGGAGCGTCACGGCCAGCGCTTCATCCAGAGAATCTACACTGAGATGGAACAGGCGCGGTCGGATAACCGGCGCGCCCGTGCGGCCTCCTACGCCAAGCGTTTCGCCGCCAAGGAAGCCTGCGCCAAGGCGCTGGGTACCGGTCTGGCGCAAGGCGTCTTCTGGCGCGACATGGGCGTCGTCAACCTGCCCAGCGGCGCGCCGACGATGGCGTTGACCGGCGGCGCCTTGGCCCGGTTGGATAAGATACTGCCAAAGGGCCACCGTGCGGCGATCCACCTCACCATCACGGATGATTTCCCGCTTGCTCAAGCCTTTGTGATCATAGAAGCGCTGCCGGTCGAACAAGCGCCACATTGATTGCATCTGACCACCGGCATTGACGTTGCCCAGCGCGCGCCGAGACTCTATACCCATCCAACGCACAATCGAGGACGACATGAGCGTGGCTGAAAAATCCCAGAAGAAATCCGGCGGGCTTGGCGAAACCGTCAGCGTCATCGTCCAGGCGCTTTTGCTCGCCCTGGTCATCCGCACGCTGTTGTTCCAGCCCTTTTCGATCCCGTCGGGATCGATGCGGCCGACGCTCCTGGAAGGCGACTACCTGTTCGTCACCAAATGGTCCTATGGCTATTCCCGCTATTCGCTGCCTTTTGGACCCGACATTTTCTCTGGCCGTATCTGGGGCTCCGAGCCGAAGCGCGGCGACGTAGCGGTGTTCAAGTTCCCGCCGGACCCTTCCGTCGACTATATCAAGCGCGTGGTCGGCCTGCCCGGTGACAAGATCCAGGTGAAGGATGGCCAGTTGTTCATCAACGGCGTCGGCGTGCCGCGCGTGAAGACAGGTCAGATCGACAATCCCGACATCACCGAAAAGGATTATCCGATCGACGTCTACCGCGAGACGCTCCCCAACGGCGTCAGCTACGACACGCTGGACCTGTCGCCGAACTCGATCGGCGACAACACCCGCGAGTTCGACGTGCCGCCAGACCATTATTTCATGATGGGCGACAACAGGGACAACTCCGCCGATAGCCGCTTCACCGTCGGCTTCGTTCCTGCTGAGAACCTGGTTGGCCGCGCCAATCTCGTCTTCTTCTCGATCGGCGGCAAGGCGAGCCCGCTCGAAATCTGGAAATGGCCGTCGCTGATGCGCGCTTCGCGCCTGTTCCATTTCGTCAACTAGGGTCATGGCGGCAACAAAACGGTTGACCGCCGACGCGCTCGCCGAAGCGCTTGTGGAACGCACGGGTCATGCCTTTGCCGACCGTCAGCGTTTGCAGCGGGCCTTGACGCACGCCAGTGCCCGCGGCGTCAATGCAGGCACCGACTATGAGCGTTTCGAGTTTCTTGGCGACCGGGTTCTCGGCCTAGTCGTTGCCGACATGCTGCTGGAGGCATTTCCGGATGCGGCGGAAGGTGAATTGTCGCTGCGGCTCAACGCGTTGGTGAACGCCGAGGCGTTGTCGGACATCGCCGAGCAAATCGGGCTGCCGGCCCTGATCCGCGCCGGATCGGATGTGCGCGGGCTTGATGGGCGCAAGCGCGTCAACCTGCGCGCCGACGCGCTGGAATCTTTGATTGCCGTGCTCTATCTCGATGGCGGGCTGGAAGCTGCGCGCGCTTTCATCCACAGATATTGGCAGCCGCGTTCGCAGGCCTCCGGTGCCGCTCGCCGGGACGCCAAGACCGAATTGCAGGAATGGGCGCATCAGGCGGCCAGTGCGGTGCCGGTCTATCGAATCGACAGCCGTGAGGGGCCGGACCATGATCCGTTGTTCACGGTCAGCGTCAGGGTAGGCGCATTTCTGCCGGCCACCGGCAGTGGCCGTTCCAAGCGCGAGGCCGAGCAGGCCGCCGCGGCAGCACTGCTTGTTCGCGAAGGCGTCTGGGCCAATGAAGGGAGCGCGGCATGACCGCCACCGAAGATACAACTCCTGGACCGGGAACCACGCACTCCGGCTTCGTTGCGCTGATTGGCGCCCCGAATGCGGGCAAGTCGACGCTGGTCAACCAGCTTGTCGGCGCAAAGGTGTCGATCGTCACCCACAAGGTGCAGACGACACGTGCCATCGTGCGCGGCATCGCCACGCATAAAAATGCGCAGATCGTCTTCGTCGACACGCCAGGCATCTTCAAGCCCAAGCGCCGGCTGGATACGGCGATGGTGACCACGGCCTGGGGCGGCGCCAAGGACGCAGACATCGTTTTGCTGCTGATCGACGCCGAGCGCGGCATCAGGGGCGACGCCGACGCCATCCTCGAACGGCTGAAGGATGTGCGCCAGCCGATGGTGTTGATCCTCAACAAGGTCGACCGCGTCAAGCACGAGGCGCTGCTGGCCTTGGCGGCGGCGGCCAATGAAAAAGTGCCGTTCAAGCGTACCTTCATGGTTTCGGCGCTGACCGGTTCCGGCTGCAAGGACCTGCTCGACTATCTCGCCGAAGCGCTGCCGGCCGGCCCCTGGTATTATCCGGAAGACCAGATTTCCGACCTGCCGATGCGCCAGCTCGCCGCCGAGATCACGCGCGAAAAGCTTTATCTCAGGCTGCATCAGGAATTGCCCTATTCCTCGCATATCGAGACCGAGAAATGGGAAGAGAAGCCGGACGGCTCGGTGCGCATTGACCAGACCATCTATGTCGAACGCGACAGCCAGAAGAAGATCGTTCTCGGCCACAAGGGCGAGACGATCCGCGCCATCGGTCAGGCCGCGCGCATGGAGATCGCTGGCATCCTCGAGCAGAAAGTGCACCTGTTCCTGTTCGTCAAGGTCCGCGAGAACTGGGGCGATGATCCCGAACGCTACCGCGAGATGGGGCTGGAGTTTCCACGTTAAAGCAATTCCGGGAAAAGTGCGAAACCGGTTGTCCGTCCTAAATTGCGTCAACCAGTGAGATGGAGGCGGTTCGGGTTTCCGTGAGACGCCCAACCCGCACAAGGGTGCATGGACGGCAAGCTCACCATCGACACGGCGCTGGTCAGCCGTTTGGTCGCCACGCAGTTTCCCCGCTGGAAGGACCTCGCGGTGAGGCCGGTTGAATTTGGCGGCTGGGACAACAGGACCTTTCATCTCGGCGACGAGATGACCGTGCGGCTGCCGAGTGCGGCCGCCTATTCCCTGCAAGTGGAAAAGGAACATCGCTGGTTGCCGAGACTCGCGCCGCTGCTGCCGCTGGCGATTCCTGTGCCGTTGGCGATGGGGGTTCCGGCCGAGGATTATCCCTGGCATTGGTCCGTCTACCGCTGGATCGAAGGCGAGACGGTGAAGCGAGAGCGTATCGCCGACCTGTCGCATTTCGCGACGGATCTGGCCGAGTTCCTGGTCGCCTTGCGACGGATCGATGCTACCGGCGGCCCGGCGCCGGGGCAGCACAACTTCTTTCGCGGTGGACCGCTGACCGTCTATGACGGCGAGACGAGACAGGCGATCGCCGCGCTCGAGGGCAGCATCGATGCCGGAGCAGCCAGCGCCATTTGGGACGCGGCACTGGCCGCGACCTGGCAAGGTCCTCCTGTCTGGTTCCATGGCGATGTCAGTTGGGGCAATCTCCTTGTCGAAAACGGCCGCTTGAGCGCCGTGATCGACTTCGGCACCTCCGGTGTCGGCGACCCGTCCTGCGATCTGGCGATTGCCTGGACGCTGTTCGAAGGGGAAAGCCGGGAGGCGTTCCGCGCCGGTCTTGCCGCCGATAAGGCGATCTGGGCACGAGGGCGTGGCTGGGCGCTGTGGAAGGCGCTGATCACCGCCGCGGGCCATATCGACGTCGACCCGGTCGAGGTTGGAAAATCCTGGCAAGTGATCGATGAAGTGCTTGCCGACCACAGACGCAGCGCGATGTGATTCCTCGTTCGGCCACGCTTCTCGCGTTGAGTTGGAGAGCCTGCGGCCGAGCCAACCGGCAATCGGTATTCCCCGCAACACCAAAGGACGGTTTAGCGGATGGGTGACAGCGGAGGGGCGAGTGGCGAAATATTGATATTTTCACTCGGAATCGTCAGGAAAGCCCCTTCTTTGACGTTTTCGTGGATTTACAGATATCAGAAATGTAATTAGCCGGAGAAAGTATTCAGATATATATTGAATTAATGACGGTGTGCCGATTGTGCCATCTTGTGTTTTTGTAAGTGTTATTTGTGCAACACAGCATTAATCTGTTTGAAGAATCTCATTTATTTTGGAAATCGTCATTGAAGGCGGGAGTTCGATGGGTATGTTCGCCGCCGAAAAGGGGGAGCGGTGCGAGCCTTTTTCATTGTGGGGGTGAGGTGGGAAAACATTGCCGCCATCCACAAATCCGAAGCCATTTTTAACTTTGACTGGAGAGGTCAGAAAATGAATATCAAGAGCCTCCTTCTCGGCTCAGCCGCGGCGCTGATCGCGGTTTCCGGCGCACGCGCCGCGGATGCTGTCGTCGTCGCCGAACCGGAGCCGGCCGAATACGTCAAGATCTGCGACGTCTACGGCGCCGGCTACTTCTATATTCCGGGCACCGAGACATGCCTGCGCATCGGCGGCTATATCCGCTACGACGCCAGCTTCGGTGATGGCAATCGCGTGCTGGACGGCACCAAGGCCATAGATTCGATGGATGGCGGCATCAACGACACCTGGAACAAGAACGCGCGCTTCACGCTGAAGACGTGGACCGGCCAGGAGACCGAACTCGGCACCTTGAAGACCTACACCGAGACACGCTTCAACTTCGGTAGCGTAACCACCGCCAAGGGCGCGGATGGCTTCGCGATTGACAGCGAG
Source organism: Mesorhizobium sp. M0152 (assembly GCF_040322415.1). Taxonomy (NCBI): domain Bacteria; kingdom Pseudomonadati; phylum Pseudomonadota; class Alphaproteobacteria; order Hyphomicrobiales; family Phyllobacteriaceae; genus Mesorhizobium; species Mesorhizobium sp. M0152. The sequence goes on along the minus strand of NZ_JAMYTH010000022.1, from coordinate 100,309 downwards.
GCCGGCAACAAGGCTGCCGATCTGCATTTCGCCTGGATCCAGCTTGGCGGGCTGCGCGTCGGTAAGGACGAAACGGCCTATGACAGCTTCATCGGTTATGCCGGCAACGTCGTCCAGGACACGATCATTCCTTACGGCCTCAAGGATACGAACCTGATCAGCTACTACTTCGATGCCGGCAACGGCTTCTCGGCGGTGGCCTCGCTTGAAGAAGGTTCGGGCGCCGAGACCATCGACAGCTACGTTCCGCATGTCGTGGGCGGTGTGAAGTACAAGGGCGATTGGGGTGCGATCACCGCCGTTGGCGCCTATAACAGCAATTGGGAAGAATGGGCCGGCAAGGTCCGCCTCGATGTCAAGGCGACCTCGGACCTGACGCTCTTCATCATGGGCGGTTACGGCACCGACGATAACAAGGCGACCAACTTCTACAAGCCGTGGACGGGCAACTTCGCCGTCTGGGGCGGCGGCACCTACACCGTCAACAAGAAGGTCCAGCTCAACGCGCAGGTCTCCTACACCGACTTCGAGGACTTCGCGGTTGCCGCGAACGTCGCCTACACCATCGTCCCCGGCTACACGATCACGGCCGAAGTCGATTACTTCAAGAATTTCGACGACAAATTCAAGGACGGCGTCGGCGGCATCGTTCGCTTCCAGCGCTCGTTCTAACGGATAGACTGACCTTACCAGACCGCCCGCGGCACATCGCTGCGGGCGGCTTTTTGTTGCCGATGTGAAAAGTCGACCCTGCCGGGCACCAATCCATACCTTGATTTCGCCACCCAACCGGTGAAAGGCTTGGGCATGGAATGGCGCGACGAGGGAATCATTCTCGGCACCCGCAAGCATGGCGAAACCAGCGCCATTCTCGAGGTGATGACGCGCGCGCATGGGCGCCATCTAGGTCTCGTTCGCGGTGGTCGTTCGCGCAAGCAGCAGCCCGTTCTCCAGCCAGGCAATCGTGTCGACCTGTTATGGCGCGCGCGCCTTGACGAGCATCTCGGCACGTTCCAAGCCGAGGCGATCGAGATGAACGCCGCCCGGCTGATGGACAGCGCGGTTGCCGTCTATGGGCTGCAGACCATGGCCGCGCATCTGCGCCTGCTGCCCGAGCGCGACGGCCATGGCGGCCTCTACGAGGCGCTTGCGGTGATGATCGTCCATCTCGACGATGCCGATGCCGCCGGCGAACTGGTGGCGCGCTTCGAGCTTCTGATCCTCGATGAGCTCGGCTTCGGTCTCGATCTCAGCCGCTGCGCCGCTACCGGCACGCAACAGGACCTTGCCTATGTCTCGCCGAAATCGGGACGGGCGGTTTCGCGAGAGGCCGGCGCGCCATGGCGCGACAAGATGCTGGCGCTGCCGTCCTTCCTGCAGCGCGGCTCGGGCCTGCGCGCGGATCCGGCAGCGGTCGAGGATGCCTTCCGGCTAACTGGTTTCTTCTTCACCCGCCACGTCTATGAGCCGCGTGGTATCGAAGAGCCCGGCGCCCGTGCCGGCTTCCTTGCGGCGCTGCGCAAGCACCACGCGACGCGCAAGGCCGTTGCTGGAGAGAATGCCGCCAGGGAAATCATCACATGAGCGAAGTCGAGCTTTATCCGGGCCGGGTTTCGCCGCTCGGCCTCGGCACCATTCCGCATGCCGATATCCTTGACTATACCGGCCTGGAACTTTTGCAGCGCATCGTCGATGGCAAATATCCGGCGCCCCCGATCTCCTTCCAGCTCAGCTTCGCGCTGACCGAAGTCTCGGGAGGCCGTGCCGTGTTCCGAGGCGTGCCGAACGAGCGCCATCTGAACCCGCTGGGTGGTGTGCATGGCGGTTGGGCGGCGACCCTGCTCGATTCGGCGCTGGCCTGCGCCGTGCAGACGCTGCTCGAAAAGGGCGAGGCCTATACCACGGCTGAGTTCAAGGTGAACCTGACGCGGCCGATCACGCCCAGGACAGGCGAGGTCGTCTGCGAAGGCAAGGTAGTCCACAAAGGCCGCACGCTGGCGGTATCGGAAGCGACGCTGAAGGATGCCGGCGGCAAGCTGCTGGCTTTCGGCACCGAGACATGCTCGATCTTTCCAGCCGCCAATCTGTCGGCACGTTGAGTCTTGTGGCCGTTTGGCCGCCGCATTTGAATGTCAGTGAGACTGAACGTCAGTGAAAACTGGCCTGGTTTGGGGGAACCGCCATGTTTGAAAGCCTGATCGGCCTTGTCGCCATCATCGCCTTGTTCGTCATCATTTCGCGCCAGCAGAGCCGGATAGCTCTCGTCGAGCGCGAGCTTGGCGCGTTGCGCAGCCTTGTCCTTTCGGGCGCCGTGCCGCCCGTGAACAAACCGTCCGAACAGGCAGCTGCCGATAGCAAGCCTGCCGATGTGGCCGACGCGGCTGTGGCACCGGCCGATATCGCCTCACCGGTGGTGAGCGAGGGCGCGCAGACGCCGGCGGCAGAGGCGGAGATCCCGACTGGCGAGCCTGTGCCCGGCCCATGGGCCGCCGCTGAGGCGGCGCCGAAGACAGCCGATGTTGTTGAGCCGGCCGCAGCGGCGCTAGCCGCCCGCCAGTCCAATGTCGAAACGGCGCTCGGCACCCGGTGGGCGGTCTGGGTCGGCGGCATCGCGCTGGCGCTGGGTGGTTTGTTCCTGATCCGCTACACGATCGAGTCCGGCATTTTTGGTCCCGGTGCGCGGCTCATCATGGCGGCCGTGCTCGGCCTGGTGCTGGTCGCCGCTGGCGAGTTCATCCGGCGCACCGGCCTCAAGGTACCGGTCCAGGGCGCGGCCGGTGCCTATATTCCGGCCATCCTGACAGCGGCGGGTGCCTTCATCCTGTTTGGCACCGTTTATGCCGCGCATGGCATTTACGGCTTCATCGGCCCGGCGCTCGCTTTCACGCTGCTCGGCGCCATTGGCGTTGCCACCATCGCTGCTGCCCTTGTCCATGGCCTGGCGCTGGCCGGCATCGGCCTCGTCGGCGCCATGGTGACGCCGATGCTGATTGCCTCGCAGGCGCCCAATCCTTGGGCGCTGTTCGGCTATCTCGCGATCGTGCTCGCCGCCACCGGCGTCATCGCACGCATGCGCGACTGGAAATCGCTGATGGCGGCGGCTTTTGTCGGCACCGGCATCTGGACCATTCTCTACATGATGGATGCACCGGGCGCGAACCTCTCCGCTATCCTCTTCATCGATGCCGTCACGCTGGCCGTGCTCGCTTTCGCCTGGCTCGGCCGCCGTGACGAGGCAGCGGGATCAGCCAGGGTTTTCGACTTGCCGTCGATCGCGCCTGGCCTGTTCGTAGCATTTTCGGCGCTGGGCCTGTCCGTCGACCCGGCCTTCGCCGCCGCCGGCGATGCTTTGCAGGCCGCCATGATCCTCGCTGCGATGGTCGCAGTCGCACTCTATCGTCCACAGGCGCTGCCGCTGCTTTATGCGGCGGGTCTGGTGACGGTGCTGATCTATCTCGGCATCATTCCGCCAACATCGGTGGCGTCGGATTTTTCCAGCGGTGCTCTAGGCGTCGACGGCCAGCCCGTGGTGGCGTCCGACGCCCTGACGTCGCGTATCGGCATCGTGCTTGGCCTTGTCTTCATCGGCGCCGGCTTGTGGGCCGCGCGCAAATTCGCCGCCGCGACGTGGATTCGCGCCGCCTCATGGGCAGCGTGGGGCGTCATCGTGCCGCTGGTTATCCTGCTGGCGCTCTGGTTCACCTTCGGCAATCTCGACCGCGATCTTGTCTACGCCGCCGCGGCAGTGCTGCTGGTCTTGGTTTTCGCCGCCGGCGGCGAATGGATCGCGCGCGGCGAAGAACCGCCGCTCACGGGAGGCGCGGCCGTGTCGTTCGCCATGAGTGGCGCAGCGCTCGCGGGCCTGTTGATGCTGCATATGGCTTTCGATTCCGGCTGGACCACCATCCTGCTCGGCGCCGCGGCCATCGTGCCGGCGCTGGCGACGCGCTGGCGCTCCTATCCCGTGCTTGGCTGGATTTCGGTTGGCGCCGTGATCGCCGTGCTTGGCCGCATCGCCTTCGACCCGACCATCGTCGGCGCCGAATTCCTGTCCACGACACCGGTGTTCAACTGGCTGCTGGCGGGGTACGGCATCCCGGCGCTCGCCTTCGGCTTCGTCGCCTGGCAGCTCGCCCGCACCACCAATGGCCGGCCGCGCCTCGCCATGGAAGCAGCCGCGGCACTGTTTGCGTTGCTCACGCTCGCCATGCTGGTGCGCCATGCCATGCATGGCGGCGTCATCGACACGGGTGCCATCACGCTCGCCGAACAAGCGATCTACACGCTGATCGCCATCGGCGCCGGCGCCATTCTGGTCGCCATCGACATGCGCTCGCCAAGCTCGGTGCTGCGCTATGGTTCGATGGCCGCCGGTGTGGCATCGGTCGCCCTCATCGTTATCCGGCATTTCGTGGTGCTGAACCCGCTGTTCACCGACGAATCGACCGGCCGGATCCCGGCCTTCAACCTGTTGTTCCTCGCCTATCTCCTGCCGGCCGTCGCCGCCGGCGGGCTGGCGCTCTATAGCAGGGACAAGCGGCCGAAATGGTATGCGCAGATGCTGGCGCTGGTGGCGGCTGTGCTTGCCTTCGCCTATGCCACCCTGTCGGTCAGGCGCCTGTTCAAAGGCGAGTTCATCGGCCTGTGGAGCGGCCTTGGCCAGTTGGAAACCTACACCTACTCGGCGCTCTGGCTGGTCATCGGCGTTGCATTGCTCACCGCCGGTGTCTGGCTGAAGTCGCAGGTACTGCGCATTGCGTCCGCCGCATTGATCGCTGTCGCGGTGTTGAAGGTCTTTCTCTTCGACATGTCCGAACTGGAAGGCGTGCTCAGGGCGCTGTCCTTCATCGGGCTTGGCGCAGTGCTGATCGGCATCGGCCTGTTCTACCAGCGGCTTTTGACGCGCGCGGCAAGGCAAGCTTAAGGATTGGGTTGTCGGAATATTCAAAATGGAATATATGAATATTCCATAGGAGATATTCACAATGCCGCTTTATATCCGCGACGACGAGGTGGATGCACTGGCGACGAAGCTGCAGCGCGAGACGAACGCGCCGAGCAAGACGGAAGCAGTGCGGACCGCACTTTTGCATGAGCTTGAACGCAATCGCGACCGCAAGCCGCTGCGCGAGAGGATTGCCGTTCTTCAGGCCCAGGCGGCTGCGTTGGGGTCGCCCGATCCAAACTTCGACATAAAAGCGTTCATGGACGAGATGTGGGAAGACTGATGTTCGTCGATGCGTCAGTGATCGTTGCGATTCTCGCCAGGGAACCGGGCTGGGAGGAATTGTTCAAGCAGATCGCCGGCGCCGCCGGTCCATTGTATATTTCTGCGTTCGTCCGACTCGAAGCAACGCTTGGCCTTGGAAGAATCGGCCTTGGACGAATGAGTGCTGGTGACCAAAGAAAACCCACCCCCGGAATGCTCGTGGCGGCGCGCGATCTGGTCGATGCGTTCATTGTCGAGATCGACGCTCGCAATGTCTCCATCGATGGAGATATTGGCGGGCGCGCCATTGACGCCAGTATCCGCTACGGCAAAGCGGTCGGTCATCCGGCCGATCTCAATCTTGGCGACTGTTTTGCCTATGCCTGCGCAAAGGCGCTCGATGTTCCGTTGCTCTACAAGGGCAACGATTTCCTTCAGACGGATTTAGCGTAAATCAAGGTTTTGACCGTTGGTAGCCGGGAATAAACCGGCACCCGCCAGCGTTGTCTCATTGCTTGGGTGACCGGGGCGGCGGACCGCTTCGCGCTGGCCGCTTGCGCCGCGCCTGGAAGGCGCGTTCAATCGAGATCAACAAGGGCGACCTCAGAACCAGCGGTCATGGACGAAAAGAAGGCAGCAATCCTCGGCGAAATACCGCGTTTGCGACGCTACGCGCGCTCGCTTTTACGCGACCGCGATGCCGCCGACGATCTCGTCCAGGATTGCCTCGAGCGTGCGCTTGTGCGGCTCGACAACTGGCAGACAGGAGAAAGCCCCAGGAGGTGGCTGTTTACGATCATGCATCATTTGTTCATCGACCAGATGCGCAAGGTGAACCGTCGCGGCGAGGCGGCGATGCTGCCGCTGGAAGCCGGCGAGGCGGTTGCCCAGCCGGCCGAGCAGCTGGAAGGCATCGCTTCGCGCGAGATCATGGATGCGTTGCAGGCGATCAGCCCCGACCGCCGCGCGGCGCTTGTCATGGTCGCCATCGAAGGCTTTTCCTATGCCGAGGCCGCCAACATTCTGGGGGTGCCGGCTGGCACGCTGATGTCGCGCATCGCGCGTGGCCGTGAGGAACTGCGCGGGTTGCTGGACGACACGGCCCGCCGCCGTACGATAAGGATCGTCGAGAAATGATCCGCCGCGATTTTTCCGAACGTGACATCCACATGGCGCTCGACGGCGAACTGCCAGCCGACGAACGCATCGCCTACGATGCCTGGCTCGACGCCAACCCCGAAATGAAGGCCAGGAGCGTCCGCTTCGCCGCCGACCGGGATGCGATGCGTGCGGCCCTCGCCGGCGTGCTGGATGAAACCGTGCCAGCGCGATTGCGCAATGTGGTGCTCGGTGACGCGCCGGCCAAGGCCGCCGCGCTACGCCCGCGCTGGTGGCTTGCCGCCGCCGCGGCCGTACTTCTGGCCGCGGGTGGACTTGGCGGATATCTTGCCGGCATCGGCGGCGTCGGACGGGAGGACCAGGCGGAAGATCAGCTCGCCGAACAGGCAATCGCCGCCCATGTCATCTATGCCGCCGAAAAGCGGCACGCGGTCGAGGTGCCTGCCAACGACAAGGATCACCTGCAGACCTGGCTGTCCGACCGGGTCGGGCTGAAGCTGGTGGCGCCGGACCTGACCGCGAACGGTTTTCAGCTGATCGGTGGCCGATTGCTGCCGGCCGGCGAGGCTAAGGCCGCGATGCTGCTCTACGAGGACGACAAGGGCGAGCGCATATCTCTCTTCGTCACCGCAGAATCGACGGAGAACGCCAAGGGTACCTATGCCTCGGCGCAAGACGGCCCGCAGGCTGTCTATTGGCTGGACAAGGGCTATGGCTGTGCCGTCGTCGGCTCGCTGCCGCGCGAGCAATTGGCGATCGTTGCGAAGAGCGCCTACGGCCAGCTTTTGGCCGGTCTCGCAAGCTGAATCGGCCGCGGCTTTTCGCGGCCGGTAGCCTTTAAAAAAGGCGATCCTGTTCAAAGTCCGAGTGCTTCCTTGCCGCGGCGGAAACTGTCACAATTCGGCCCTAATCAAGGAGCGATAGCGCTTGACGAATACCGGCGCTTCAGGCGGTATTTGCGACGCTTTTGATCGGGGCCTTTTCCACAATCCAATCGAGGTTTTCCAAGCCCGCATGCCTGCCGAGATCCGCACGGCCCGCGCGTCTGACGTCGATGACCTCGCCGCCATCGAGAAAGCCGTTTTCTCGAGCGACCGCATTTCCCGCCGCTCCTTCCGCCTGTTCATCGAGCGCGAGACCGCCGAGATCTTGATCGCCGAGGTCCATGGCCGCGTCGCCGGCTACGCGATCGTGCTGTTTCGCAAGGGCAGCGGTGTGGCGCGGCTCTATTCCCTAGCCGTTGGACCGTTTTTCGCCGGACTTGGTGTCGGCCGTCAGTTGCTCGCAGCCGCGGAGGATGCCGCCTTCGAGCATGGCCGCATGATGCTCCGCCTCGAAGTGCGGGAGGACAACGGACGCGCCATTCGCATCTATGAGCAGGCTGGTTACCGCAAGATTGGGCGTGAGCCGGGCTACTATGAGGACGGTGAGACGGCGCTTCGCTATGAAAAGACCCTGCGCGGCGATCTTCCGGCCGCCACCATGGTGCCGTTCTATCAGCAGACCTGCGAGTTCACCTGCGGCCCTTGCTGCCTGATGATGGCCATGGCCAATTTCGACCCAGGCTTCGTGCCCGATCCGGTGATGGAAATCCGCCTCTGGCGCGAGGCGACGACCGTCTTCATGATGTCGGGACCGGGCGGTTGCGAGCCGTTCGGTCTCGCTGTCTCGGGATATGAAAGCGGGCTTGCTGCGGAGGTCTACGTCTCCTTCTACGGCGCGCTGTTCCTGCAATCGGTGCGCAGCGAGGACAAGCGCCGGGTCATGGAACTGGCCCAGGTCGACTTTCGCCGCCGCGCGGAACTTTACGGCATCCCGGTGAATTACCGTCCGTTCACCATCGACGACATTCGCGCCGCGATCGCCGGGGGGAAACTGGTTCTGGTGCTGATCAGCGGTTTCCTGATGTTCGGCAAGAAAGTGCCTCACTGGGTGCTGGCCATCGGCGATGACGGCGACCATATCCTGATCCACGATCCCTGGGTCGAGGACGAAAGGCAGGAGACCATCCTTGATGCCGCCAACATTCCGGTGCCCTACGGCATCTTCATGAATATGGCGCAGTTCGGCCGCGATGGACTGCGTGCCGCCATCACTCTGGGAAAGCGCGACAGACAATGACCTGGGTCATCCTTACCGGCCGGCAGAGCGATCTCGACCAGGTGGCGACGCCGCACAAGATCATCACCAATCGCGATTATCTTGCGCATCCGGCGCTGTTTCGCGGCCAGCGGCCGAAGGTCATCAACCTGTCGAATAACTACGGCTATCAAAGCCGTGGCTATTATGCGTCACTGCTGGCGAGCTCGCGCGGCCACAAGGTCATCCCGACCGTCGAGACGATGATCGACCTGTCGGAACGCAAGCTCTACGAGCATGCGTTGCCGGAACTCGAACTGGCGCTCAACAAGTGCCGCAAGGATCTTGGCGGCGCCTTCCCGGCAAAGGTCTGCATCTTCTTCGGCATCGGTCCATCGAAAGTCTGGGACCGCTTCGCCAAGCTGCTGTTCGACTGGTTCCGCGCACCTGCGCTCGAAGTTCATATCAAGGATAGCGCCGAATGGGCCTCGATTCGCAAGATCGGCTTCCATCCCTTGGCAAGGATGACGGAGGACGAAGAAGCAAGCTTCATCCAGTGCCTGGAGACCTACACCAACCGCGAATGGCGCGACACCAAGGGCCGCACGCCGGCGCGCTACACCTTCGCCACTCTGGTCGATCCGCATGAGGAATTGCCACCCTCGGAAATCTCGTCGCTGCGCTACTGGGCCAAGATCGCCGAGAAGATGGGCGTCGAAATCGAACCCATCACCAAGCGGGACCTCGCCAAGCTTGCCAATTACGACGCCCTGTTCATCCGCGAGACGACGTCGATCTCCAACCACACCTATCGTTTCGCCCGCCGCGCCCAGCAGGAAGGCATGCCCGTCATCGACGATCCGCTGTCGATGATCCGCTGCACCAACAAAGTCTATCTCAACGAATTGATGGCATACAACAAAGTACCGGTGCCCCCGACGGTGATGATCGCCGGCGCCTCGGACCTCGAACTGGCGGCGCAGACGCTCGGTTTTCCACTGGTCTTGAAGATCCCGGATTCTTCCTTCTCTCGCGGCGTCAAGAAATGCGCCAATTTGGAGGAGCTGACGCGGCTCGCCACCGAGTGGCTGGAGGATTCCGATCTCCTGATCGCCCAGAAATTCATTCCGACCGAATATGATTGGCGCGTCGGGGTGCTCGGCGGCCAACCGCTTTTTGCCGTTCACTACCTCATGGCCAAGAAGCACTGGCAGATCGTCAACCACAAGGCCAGCGGCAAGCCGGACCAGGGCGGCATCAAGACCTTTACACTGAAGGAGACGCCGGCACATGTCGTCGAGACCGCGGTCAAGGCGGCGCGCTGCATCGGCGACGGCCTCTACGGCGTCGATCTCAAGGAGACCAAGGACGGCGTCTTCGTCATCGAGGTCAACGACAATCCCAATCTCGACCATGGCTGGGAAGATTCCGGCGAGAAGGACGACGTATGGGTGCGATTGACGCAGTGGTTCCTGGAACGGTTGGACCGGCCGGGGCGGTAGTTTAATTGGTGCAAAACATGCGGTTCATCGTCATGGAGGATTTTGTCGGCTGCGATCGCCAGGAGATCTACCGTCGCTTCCGCGACCGGGCCGCCTGAAGCCGGACGAACTTGTCGTGCACCACAGCTGGATCGCGGCGGAGATGAGTCGATGCTTCCTGTTGGTCGAGGCCGACGACGTCACGCTCCTGCGCAGGCATTCCCCATGTCGAGGTATCTTGGCGCGATGAACTCAATCGGCGAAAACGCATACATGGACCATCGCGACGTTATCGCATCCCTGACGCCGGAAGAGCGCAATCGCCTCACCGCCAAATCGGATGCGTTGGGCCTGGCTCAGCTCGCCGTCCACTGGGGCGCGATCATCCTTTTAGGAGCGTTGATCGCCGCCAGGGTGCCGTTCTGGCCGCTTCTGATGTTGCCGCAAGGCATACTGATCGTATTCCTGTTCACGGTCCTCCACGAAACGGTTCACCGCACGGCTTTCGAGACGCAATGGTTGAACGATGCGGTGGCGCGGGTCTGTAGCCTGGCGCTCGCGCTGCCGGCCGACTGGTTCCGCTATTTCCATTTCGCCCATCACCGCTTCACACAGGATCCCGAGAACGACCCGGAACTGGCATCTCCCAAGCCCGAGATGCTATGGCAGTACCTCGTGCATGTTTCCGGAATCCCGCTGTGGTGGGGCCATTTCAAGACGCTCTGCGCCAACGCGACCGGAGGCGGCAAGGAAAGCTATGTGCCGCCGAAAGGCCGGCCCAAGGTACGCGCCGAGGCGCGCGCCATGATCGTGTTTTACGGAGCGGTCTTTCTGCTCGCCGTCTATTTCCGGCTCACCCTGATTCTCTATGCCTGGATCGTTCCGGCTCTGCTAGGTCAACCCTTTCTGCGCCTCTATCTCCTGGCCGAGCATGGCCGTTGTCCGTTCGTCGCCAACATGCTGGAGAATACAAGAACTACGCTGACCAATTGGGTGGTGCGCAAGCTGGCTTGGAACATGCCGTTCCATGCCGAGCATCATGCCTATCCCGGTGTGCCGTTTCACCAATTGCCGCAGTTTCATGCGCTGATCGAGCGGCATCTCAAGGTGGTCGAGCCGGGCTATGTCAGCTTCCATGAGAAATATATCGAGGCGCTGAGCTGACCTTCCGCCGATGCCGTCAGCCCGTCTGGCTGTGCAACGCACGCAGCTTCAACAGACGCGGGATGTCCGCTGCCCTTGACGGCACGCCAATCAAATAACCCTGCGCCTCGACGCAGCCATTCTTGCGTAGCATGTCGAGCTGCGCCTCGGTCTCGACCCCCTCGGCGGTGACTATGATGCCGAGTTCTGCACCCAGCCCGATGATGGTGCGAACGATGGCCGCCGTGTCGCGATTGCCCATGTCGTGAATGAATGAGCGATCGATCTTGATCTTGTCCACCGGGAAACGCCTGAGGTAGCCAAGCGAGGAATAGCCGGTGCCGAAATCGTCCAGCGCGATGTGGATGCCGAGTTCGCGCAACTGTCGCAGCGTCTTCAGCACGGCTTTGCTTTCGTCCATCAACACGGTTTCAGTGATTTCCAGTTCCAGCTGTCCGGCCGGCACGCCTGAAAAGGCCAGAGCTGAGATGACGTCGCGAGCAAAACCGCCGCTTTTGAGCTGAACGGCCGAGACATTGACCGCAATGCGCAAGCCGGGAGGCCAGCTTGCGGCCGTTGTGCAGGCTTTCCGGAGCGCCCACTCGCCGAGCGGCACGATTACTCCGGTCTCTTCGGCAGCCGGAATGAATTCGTCCGGCGCCACCGTGCCGCGCGCCGGCGAATGCCAACGCATCAAGGCCTCCGCGCCGACGATCTCGCCGGAGGCGATGTTCATGATGGGCTGGAAATCGAGATCGAATTCCTGGCGTGGCACCGCGGCCTCGAGGTCGACCTCAAGCGCCCGGCGGGCCTGCACGATGGCGTCCATTGCGGGTTCGAAGAAGCGATAGAGATTGCGCCCTTCGCTCTTCGCCCGATAGAGCGCGGTGTCGGCGTTTTTCAGCAGCGTGTCGGCATCCGTGCCGTCGTCGGGGAAAACAGCTATGCCCAAGCTGATACCGACATGCATGTCCAGGCTCTTATCGCGAAAGGGCTTTGCGATTGACTCTATGATGCGCTTCGCCAGCTTTTCAGCATTGGCGATGCCCTTGAAATTGAACTGCATAACGACGAATTCGTCGCCGCCGAAGCGGGCAACGATGTCTGTTTCATTGCGCAGGCAACGCCGCAGCCTCTCGGCCACGCTCTTCAGCAGCCAGTCGCCAGCCGGATGTCCCAGGGTGTCGTTGACCGCCTTGAAGCGATCCAGATCGAGCGAGAAAATCGCCAACGGCGCAGCCGCCGCATCCTCGAGCGCCAGGTCGAGCCGTTCGCGAAACATCGAGCGGTTGGGCAGTCCGGTCAACGCGTCGTGATGCGCAAGATGGGTCATGCGCTCTTCGATGCGGCGACGTTCGGTAACGTCGTCGAAGGTCACTACCCAACCGCCGCCGCTCATCGGTCGACGTGTGACCAGAACCGTCCTGCCGTCGGTAAGATGCCGATAGGCCGAATGGATTTTTGCCGCCTTCAGGCAGGCTTCGGTTTTGGCGACTTCGCTGTCGACGTCGATCTTCGTATAGATGCCGAGTTCCAGCAACCGTTCGAGAGCGTCGCGATGCGTGGTTCCAAGCGGGAAGTCCGCCTCGGTGACATTGTAGAGCTCCAGAAAACGCCGGTTGCGCACGATCATCTTGCCGTCGGCATCGTACATCACCAGGCCTTGCGACATGTTGGCGAGTGCCGCGTCGAAGCGGCGGTGCTGCTCCTTCAGATCCTGTTCGGCGCGTCGCTGTTCGGTGATGTCCTCGTAGATCGAGACCCAACCGCCCAAGGCCAGCGGGCGGTGCGAGATGCTGATGATGCGACCATCCGACAGCGTCTCTTCGTAGGTCGAGGGTTTCGCCTGGTCGATATAGGGCTTGCGGATGGCATGGAGTTCGTCGGCGCTTTGCGAGGCGACGCCGATATCGACGCTGTGCCTCAGAATGTCGATGAAGCGGATACCCGGCTGCATCACCTTGGCGTCGAGGCGGAAGAGATTGATATAGTTGCCGTTGCAGATGATCATGCGCTCGTCGGCATCGAACATGCACAGGCCATGTGACATGTTCTCGACCGCAGCTGCGAAGCGTTCGTTCTGCGCGCGCAGTTCGTCTTCCATGCGTTGCGAGCGCTCCACGCCTTCTGCATCCCGTCCCGGGACGAACGAACTACCCTTGTCATCGGCGACGGGCATGAGCGTGCCTGCGGCTCGTGATATGACGGGATACTGTGGTCGCTGACGGTTAATTTAGCGTTTGCTATCCAACCGCTGGTGCGGGGACCTGGCGCCGCGACTTCTCGATTGCAAAAAATCGTTTCAGGAATGCGTTCTGTGCCCAAATTACCGAGCGCGGCGTGAAATCGAAGCGTTCGGCGCTGAAGCCGCGCGGGCGGCCGAAGAACTCCGTCGCCTCGGCGGCCGAAAAGCCGGCAAGCAGCGTTGCCTCGAAATAGGCGGCGATCTGGTCGGCGCGCTTGATCTCCTTGCGCAGCGCGGCAGCCGGTTCGGGAGGCAGCGAGAACCGCAGGTGTATGGCGCGCTGCAAGCGCAACTCACAATCCTTGTAGCTGCCCCCCATCACCGATTTGAACGGCGAGATCATGTCGCCGATGACATATTCCGGCGCATCGTGCAGCAGGGCCGCCAGCCGGTCGTCGGGCGAAGCTGCCGGCATCAGGTCGTTGAACAGGGCCTCGACCAACAGAGAGTGCTGGGCAACCGAAAAGGCATGCTCGCCGCTGGTCTGGCCATTCCAGCGGGCGACGCGTGCGAGCCCATGGGCAATGTCCGAAATCTCGATGTCGAGCGGCGAGGGATCGAGCAGATCGAGCCGGCGGCCGGACAGCATGCGCTGCCAGGCGCGTGGCGGCGCGCCGGTGCGGTCCGCCGCCATCAGGCTTCCTCCGCGCCGACGGTTTCCTGCGGGAAACTGAACTTCGCCCAGACGGGGATAGTCAGCGTCACCGGCTGGTCTCCCGCCAGGATCGGCTGACCGAGATCCAACGCCGCCTTGACCCTGTCGATGCGAGCAATGGCAAGCCCGGTCGTGCCGGCATTCGAGCCGAGCGTGCCGACCGGTCGTCCCCCCACGGTGAGTTCGGCACCTGCGGGGGGCAGGGGACGCTCGGACCGGACAATCAGCACGCGTCGCCTGGCGGTGCCCCGGTGCTGCATGCGCGAGACGACTTCCTGGCCGACATAGCAGCCCTTCTTGAACCCGACGCCGCCCATCTCGTCGAGCAACACGTCATGCGGGAAGGCATCGCCGAGCGCATAGTCGACCCCGCTTTCGGCAATACCTTGGGCGACGCGGAGAGCCTGCCACGCTGCGGTGTCGCTGTTTTCTGAGCTGCCGGCACCGGCATAAGAGCGGGTGACGCTTTCATCGCGGAAGCGTCTGTCGGCAACCACGGTTGAATCAGTTTGCGAGGCGATTGACTCTTTCCCCCACGCAACGGTGACAAACGCTTGTTCGGACTTGGCAATCTCGACCTTCGCGCGGAGTTTATAAAGCGTCAGCCTGCGTACGAAATCATCTGAAATGTCGGCACGGCATTCGAGCCGGAATGCGTTTTCGCTGGCGCGAGAGATCAGGAAGTCGAACAGGATCTTGCCTTGCGGCGAAAGCAGAGCGCCGGGGTTTGCTTCGCCGACGCCAAGCGCATCGAGATCGGTGGTCAGGATGTTCTGCAGGAAGTGCTCGGCATCCGGGCCGGAGACGGAGATGAGCGCACGGTCGTTCAGGAGGGCAAAGGGCATGGAGCGAATAAAAGCCTGATCTTGCAAAACGGTTGGTCATTACGTAAGCCGCTGACACTCCCCCTGCAAGAGATCGATCAGCATGGCCAACACCTACGACCTCATCCTGACAGGCGGCATGGTGGTCAACCATGACGGCGAGGGGCTTCGCGATATTGGCGTGAAGGACGGGCGCATCGCCGCCATCGCAGATCTCCGCCAGGCCTCGGCCGACGAGACGATCGACTGCCGTGGCCTGCACATCCTGCCGGGTGTCGTCGACAGCCAGGTGCATTTTCGCGAGCCGGGACTGGAGCACAAGGAAGACCTGGAGACGGGCTCCCGGGCGGCGGTGCTTGGCGGTGTCACCGCGGTGTTCGAGATGCCCAACACCAATCCGCTGACCACCAGCGAGGCAGCGCTCGCCGACAAGGTCCGGCGTGGCAGCGGCCGCATGCATTGCGACTTTGCCTTCTGGGTCGGCGGCACCCGCGAGAATGCAAAAGACGTCGGCGAACTCGAGCGGTTGCCGGGCGCGGCCGGGATCAAGATTTTCATGGGCTCTTCCACCGGCGACCTGCTGGTCGAAGACGACGAAGGCGTCGCCTCGATCCTTAGGAATACGCGCCGCCGTGCCGCCTTTCATTCCGAAGACGAGTTCCGGCTGCGCGAACGCCTGGGCGAACGCATCGTAGGCGATCCGTCATCGCATCCGGTCTGGCGCGACGAGATCGCGGCCTTGCGCTGCACCGAGCGGCTGGTGCGCATCGCGCGCAACGTTCGCGCCCGCATCCATGTCCTGCACATCTCGACAGCCGAGGAGATTTTGTTCCTTGAACATCACAAGGACGTCGCGACCTGCGAGGCGACGCCACACCATTTGACACTGAGCGCTGACGATTATGCGCGGCTCGGCACGCTGATCCAGATGAACCCGCCGGTACGCGCTGCCCGCCATCGCGACGGTGTCTGGCACGGCATTGCGCAAGGCATCGTCGACGTGCTCGGCTCCGATCATGCGCCGCACACGCTGGCCGAGAAGGCCAAGCCGTATCCGGCCTCGCCATCGGGTATGACCGGCGTGCAGACACTGGTGCCGATCATGCTCGACCACGTCAATGCCGGCCGGTTGACCCTGCAGCGCTTTGTCGACCTGGCCAGCCATGGCCCGCAGCGGATCTTCGGCATAGCGCGCAAGGGCCGCATCGCCGCCGGCTACGATGCCGACTTCACCATTGTCGACATGAAGCGGCGCGAGACCATCACCAATGCTCAGGCCGGCTCGAAAGCCGGTTGGACGCCTTATGACGGCAAGGAAGTGACCGGCTGGCCAATCGGCACCGTCATTCGCGGCCAGCGCATCATGTGGGAAGGCGAGATCGTTACGCCGGGTCAGGGCAGGGCTGTGGAATTTTCCGAGGCGTTGCCCCGCTAGGCTCCCTGTCTTGCCTTCGGCGCCCCCACAAGGAGAGGATTAGAGGTTCAGTCCCCGGCGACGAAGAAGGTCCATTGCCCTGCGGGCGTGATGCCGACGCGGTAGAAGATATAAGCGCCGAACTGCTTCATGTCGTCGAAATCGCCGGCGGTGACGATCTTGAACAGTTCGACCCGCTGCTTGGCGTCGAGCTTGTCCAGCGGCAGCGCGAAGAAATACGGCCAGACATAGAGTTCCTGCGGTGTCCCCGCGTCGACGTGAACGTAGCCGGCGGTAAGCACCTCTTCCAGAATAGCCAGGATTTCCTGGCCGTCCGGATCGCCGGAGAGGCCTTTGAGGAAGGCGATGGGGTCGCCGTCTATGTCGGCCAACGATATCTGCGTCATGCTCTCGCCCTGGCCGATCAAAGGCCTCAGCTTTTCGATGTCGCCGCCCTTGCAGGCCTCCACGATCAGGTCGTGCATACGCCGCACCGGTTCAGGCAGTTTGCCGAGGTCGTAGACGACCTCGGGCAAGGGTGCTTCCGGATCGACACGCGGTCTGTTGCTGGTGCCATCTGACGGACTGTCGGGCTCCGCTGCGTCCGGAGCAGCCGGCCGGCTGGTCGAAGGCGGTGCCTCCACGGGATCGGGCATGGGAATTGCGCTTCCGGGCGACGAGATATCGTCATCCGCCGACGGTGTGACGGGAGAGGGAAGCTCTTCGCGCTTGATTTCGCTCAAGGCGTGGGCTGGGCTGCTCGCCAGGCACGTCAGCAAGGTAATCGCGGCACAGCAAGCAGCGAGTCGGATGTAGAGGACCAAGCCCTTCGGCTTGCCTGACATCGTGAAATTCACTGCCCGTATCTCCCTGCTCCCGGGCATTTTGCCCGAACGGCATCTATCGCCAAAGAACCGGACGTCGGTTCAGTGCCGCAGCCGCTCAGGTTCGAAGGCGCCAGCAATCACCTTTTCCCGCATGCGGTCGAGCAAGGCAAGTGCCGAGGTCTCGCCGTTGGCGCGCAACATTTCACCGAAGGCAGTCTCGAGCGCCGCCTCGGCAATGATCTCCGGCTCGATCCCCGCCGAAAGGCCTTCCGCCCAGGCTTCGCTGTGGCTCTCCACCGCCGTCAGGCGTTTTTCTTCCCTGACCAGCGCGTCGATGTCGTTGACACCATGTTCCATAAGCGATGTCCACCCTTTCAAGCGGCGATCCATCCGTGTGGATCAGGCTCGATCTGTTCCGTTCACATTGGACCGAATTAAGTGCCTGTAAATACGACATTTTTTTGGTCGGTTTTACAGGGGGTCCGCTGCGTCTGGCGAAGCTGCGTTCAGTTCGGATCAAACTTAGCCGATTAGGCCGGCTCGCGGGGTGAAAACCTTCAGTTTGAGTTAATTCCGCATTTGCCCCGTAACGTTTCATTAATGTTGTTGCAGAAGTGCAACATCAGGATTGCACCAAGATATCGACCGGCACAAGCCGGATAGATCAGCGCTCGCTGGCAACAGCCCGAATACCTGTTGATGAATGCCTGGAGCGGTTCATCGTTTTTCGCTGAAACGCAGAACCGCTTCTCGTCTTGCCCTGGTGCAATTACGGACGGATACCGGTTCAAGCTTTTGCTGGAATTGCCTAGTTGCCGTAGCGCGAGGCGATGTCCCGCGACAGCGTTTCGCCTTCCTTCATGTAACGGCTGATGGCTTCGGCGGCTGAAGCGGTGCACCGCGTATAGGTGCCGCCGAAGGAGCGGTAGCCATGATTGAAGCTGGCGATGAAGCGGGCGCGCCGTTCGGCGTCGGGATTTTCCGAATCAAGAAGCTTCTGCATCTCGACGCGCCATTGGTCGCCTTTCTCGCCGCACAGATTGCGCAGAAAATGCAGCGACCCCAAAACCTCGGCCAATCGCATCAGTCCCGGCTCGAACGGCGACTCGGCGCTCATCGCCGGTCGTGCCGCTACGGCCATGCTGACGGCAAGGCACAAGGCAACGAGAAAAGAAGTGCGGCTCATCGGTCTATGTGGCCAAACAATTTGTCGCCTGCAAGGCGATTTCGGCGCGGCGAACCGGGAATTCAAGGACTTTCAGGGAAACCGTCGGTTCGACCGAGCAAGTCCTCGGCCACCGCGAACACCGAACCGGCGAGCGGCAGCGCCGTCATCTCGCGCAGTGTGTAGAATGCCGCCGTCTCGGCGTCGTCGCTGGCTATGGCCTCGCCGGCAGCGTAGGCGGCGCCAAAGACCGTGAGGAGATAATCGACCGGGTGGTTTTCGTCGCTGCCGTCGATGTGGATTTCCCGGAGCGGGCGAAAACCGGTCGCCCGCAAACCGGTCTCTTCCAGCAGTTCGCGTTGTGCCGCGTCCTCCAGCGTCTCTCCGGCCTCCACTTTGCCGCCCGGGAATGCGTAGAGCCCTTGCGAAGGCGCCCTTGCCCGCCTGACCAGGAGCACGGTGTCGCCACGCACCACAGCCACCGAGACTGCTGGAAGTACCTTGCGTGCTTCATTCATAGTTTTCGATCAGCTCATTTGAAGGCAGGTCTTGTGGACCGCCCAGCATGGGGAAGCTTTAGCGGTTGCGCAACGCCGGTTCGATCGCCACTTTCAAAATCCAACCGTTCGAAAGGCCCGATCGATCATGTGCGGACGCTTTGCCTTGACCGCGACGCCGGACCAGACGGCTGCCTTCCTGGGATTGGCTGAACTGGAGGAATTTCCGGCACGCTACAACATCGCGCCGACGCAGCCGATCCTGATGGCGATCGCCGGCGTTCCGAGGGCGCCTGGCTCCAATCTGCCGGACCGGCAACCGATGCTGGTGCGTTGGGGGCTGATCCCCGCCTGGGTCAAAGACACCAGGGAATTTCCGCTGCTGTTCAACGCACGCTCTGAAGGCGCAATCGAAAAGGCTTCGTTCAAGACAGCCATGCGTCATCGCCGCGCTCTGGTGCCGGCATCCGGTTTCTACGAATGGCGGCAAAGCGGCGGTAAGAAGGGGCAGCCCTATTGGATTCGGCCCAAACACGGCGGACTGGTCGCCTTCGCCGGCCTGATCGAGACCTACGCCGAGCCTGGCGGTTCGGAAATGGATACCGGCGCCATCCTGACCGTCAACGCCAATGCCGCTATAGCGCATATCCACGATCGCATGCCGGTGGTCATCGATATCAGGGATTTCGCCCGCTGGCTTGATTGCCGCACGCTCGAGCCACGCGATGTAGCCGGCCTGCTGCGGCCGGCCCCGCTCGATTTCTTCGAAGCAATTCCCGTGTCCGACCTCGTCAACAAGGTCGCCAACACCGGACCGGAGATTCAGGAGAGGGGCGAGATTGGACCGGAGCCAGAGAAGGCGACGCGCAAGAAGCCCGGCGCGGACGACAGTCAAATGACGCTGTTCTAGCGCAAGCCGTTATTCATTCCGGCGTCCGAATTCACCAGAGTGGCTCGGCGGCTTCAGGCAGCGCGGGGCGATACGATCTTCTGCGCCGGCTTTTTCTTCTTTGCTGTGTGAAGAAGGGCGGCGACAATCGCGGCCGGGCCGATTGCACGATAGTGGCTAGCCAGCGCCGGTTGCTTGGCGCGGCTGGCGTCTTGCTTGCTTCGAGGCATGTGTCTCTTCCCAGATAATGTTTTCGTGCCTGCGTTTGATTGCCGAATCGGACCAAATCGTGACGCTTGTTGATCTAGCCGGCGAATGTTTCATGACTGTGCCGACATGTTTAATAAAATGTTTCACTGCCTGATTCCGTGTGATCGAGCGACGCATTTGCCAGTCTTCTCGACATTTTTCCTAGGACCAGCGACTTGACGGCAACACCGGCCAGGGCGATAAAGCCGCCCATGAAAACGTCTTTCGCCATTTGTGGCATTTGCATTATTGGCTAGCCTCGCGCTGGTCCGGACGTTTTCGCCTCATCTTTCCCCAGATTGGACAAACGCCCCGGCCAGCAGGCTGGAGTCTTATTTGCGTCTCGGCGCGAGGCTGGCTCCATCCAAACAAAAGTTCTGGACCGGGAAGGCATGGAATGTCTGACGCATCGAAGAGCCTGCGCCTCTATAATACGCTGACGCGGACGAAGGCGGACTTCGTCCCGATCGATGCGCGCAATGTACGCATGTATGTCTGCGGCCCGACAGTCTACGACTTCGCGCATATCGGCAATGCCAGGCCAGCGATCGTCTTCGACGTGCTCTTCCGGTTGCTGCGCCATTTCTACGGGGAGGCGCATGTCACCTATGTGCGCAACATCACCGACGTCGACGACAAGATCAACGCGCGCGCGTTGCGCGACTTCGGCGGCGATATCGCCGCCGGAAAATTGTCGCTCAACGAGGCGATCCGCCGGGTGACGGAAAAAACCGCCGACCAATACCACAGGGATGTCGCCACGCTCGGTTGCCTGGAGCCGACCGTCGAGCCGCGCGCCACCGAATTCGTCGAGCCAAGGGCCGATGGCAAGGCCGACATGATCACCTTGATTCAAAGCCTGATCGGACGCGGCCATGCCTATGTCGCCGCAGGCGAAGTCCTGTTCGACACGGCGTCGATGCCGGCCTACGGCCAACTGTCGAAGCGTAATCTCGACGAGCAGCAGGCCGGCGCCCGCGTCGCCGTCGACGCTCACAAGAAAAGTCCCGGCGATTTCGTGCTGTGGAAGCTGTCGTCGCCGGAAGAGCCGGGCTGGAATTCGCCCTGGGGCAGGGGCCGTCCGGGATGGCACATCGAGTGCTCGGCGATGTCGGCCGCCTATCTCGGCGATGTCTTCGACATCCATGGCGGCGGCCTCGACCTGATCTTCCCGCACCACGAGAACGAAATCGCCCAGTCGCGCTGCGCCCATGGCACCGATGTCATGGCCAATGTCTGGATGCACAACGGCTTCCTGCAGGTCGAAGGGCAGAAGATGTCGAAAAGCGTCGGCAATTTCTACTCGATCCATGAGCTGCTGGAGACCGATACGTTCGGCGGCCGCAAATGGCCGGGCGAGGTGCTGCGGCTGGCCATGCTGATGACGCATTACCGCGAACCGATCGACTTTTCCGTGCGCAAGCTGGAAGAGGCCGAGAATACACTGCGCAAATGGAAACGGGCGGCGGATCTGGCGTCGGCAGCGGCAGGGCAGGTGCCGGCAGAGGTCGTGGCGGCGCTGTCCGACGATCTTGCCACCTATGCCGCTTTCCAGCAACTCACCCAACTGGCAAGCGAGGCCATCGAGTTCAATGAAAATGGCGAAAACGCTGCCGCAGCCTCGCTGAAGGCGGCGCTTGCCTTCCTCGGCTTCGATGTCGGTGCGGCCAAAGTGGATGAGGCCGCGATCGGCGAGGCTATCGCCAAGCGCCTGAAATTCATCGCCGCCAAAAATTGGGCCGAGGCCGATCGCATACGCGATGAGTTGCTGGCGCAAGGCGTGCAATTGAAGGACGGCAAGGACCCGGTCACCGGAGAGCGCGTGACGACCTGGGAGGTCAAGCGGTGAGGGTGGTGCTGAATACCAAGTTGGCGAAAGCGGTGGCGACAGCCGATCTCCCCCTTTGCGGGGGAGATGTCCGGCAGGACAGAGGGGGGTGTGAAGGATCGCCGACGTTTCCGCTTGTTCGCTTTGACTCCTCTCTTTTCCCGAGCGCACAGTGGTCTCAAGCCGACAGGCCGGCGGGGCAGCGCCCCCCTCTGTCCTGCCGGACATCTCCCCCACAAGGGGGGAGATCGGTAGCTTCGTCGACTGCGCTGCCTTTGCGACGCTGGAGATTGGCGAAAGCCGCCATGACGGCCAATCTCCCCCCAAGTGGGGGAGATGTCCGGCAGGACAGAGGGGGGCGCCATAGAACACGAACCGCAATAAGCTTCGAAACTGTCAGGAGGCTCTCGCCGGTGCTCCTGCGCTTCTGGAACGACGACGTCATTCGCGATATCGACAATGTCTGCCAGCATATCGTGATCGAGGCCGGTTTGGCCGCAGCTGAAATGCCGGTGGGCGAACCAGCAAGGGAGTCCGTTTCGTGATCGACCATCTCGGTATCACCGTTGCCGATTTCGATGCTTCGAAGGCTTTCTACGACAGGGCGATGGCGCCGCTGGGGGCGGCGCTGCTTTATATGGTGCCGCAGGAATACACTGGCGGTGCCAAGGTCGGCGGCTATGGCCGCGAGCGGCCGGTGTTCTGGCTGCATGCCGGTAAGGACAAGCCCAGGGCCCATCAGCACGTCGCCTTCACCGCGCGCAGCCGCGCCGAGGTCGATGCGTTCCATCTCGCGGCCCTTGCTGCTGGTGGCAAGGACAATGGTGCGCCGGGGCTGCGGCCGCATTATCACCCGAATTATTACGGCGCCTTCGTTTTCGATCCGGACGGCAACAATGTCGAGGCCGTCTGTCATGATCCGGAGTGAGACGTGATGAGCCTCGACAACCGGCCGGTCTACACAGGCGGCTGCCAGTGCGGCGCGGTGCGCTTCCGCGTCGAAGGCGCGCTCGGCGAAGCCTCGATCTGCCACTGCCGCATGTGCCAGAAGGCGTTCGGCTCGTTTTATGCGCCGCTGGTCTCGGTGCGCGGCGCCAAGCTCGACTGGACCCGCGGCGAGCCGAAATACTTCCGTTCGTCCAACCATGTCCAGCGTGGTTTTTGCGCCGATTGCGGCACGCCGCTGACTTTCACCGCGCCCGACGGGGTCGGCCTCGCCATTGGTGCGTTCGACAATCCGGCCGAAATCGCGCCGGTGATCCAGTGGGGCACGGAAGCAAAGCTCCCCTACGTCGACACCATCCCGCAATTGCCGGGTGAGGACACGATGGCCGACATCGACTCGGCCCCCTATCTGGCTGATCTCGTTTCCTATCAGCATCCTGACCACGACACCGAGCAATGGCCGCCGGAGAAGATATCATGACCGAAACCGTTCGAACCGGCGGCTGCCAGTGCGGCGCCGTGCGCTTCCGCATCAAGGGCGCGCTCGGACGCCCGTCGATCTGCCATTGCCGCATGTGCCAGAAACAGTTCGGCTCCTTCTTCGGTGCGCTGGTGACGGTGCCGCAAGACGGCGTCGAATGGACTCACGAAGAGCCGAGCTATTTCCAATCCTCGGTCAATATCGATCGAGGCTTCTGCGCCCGCTGCGGCACGCCGCTGACCTACCGGCAGCCGGGCGGCTTGGAGATCGCCATCGGCGCCTTCGATGACCGTTCGGACCTGGCGCCGCAAATCCAGGTCAACTACGCCGCGCGGCTGCCCTTGGTGGAGGCAATCTTCAAGGCGCCGGTCCATGACGATCCCGACTATTACGCCAGGCAGGAGCAGATCATCTCCTTCCAGCATCCAGATCACGAGACGGCCAACTGGCCGCAGCAAGGCCTTAAACTATGAGCTTACGCACCCTCTACCCCGAGATCGAACCGTTTGACTCGGGCATGCTCGATGTCGGCGACGGCCACATGGTCTATTGGGAACGTTCCGGCACGAAGGGCGCCAAGCCGGCGGTGTTCCTGCATGGCGGGCCGGGCGGCACCATCTCGCCAAAACACCGGCGGCTGTTCGACCCGAAACTTTACGACGTCATTCTGTTCGACCAGCGCGGCTGTGGGAAATCGACGCCAAATGCCTCGCTCGAGGCCAACACTACCTGGCATCTCGTGACCGATATCGAACGCCTGCGCGAGATGGCCGGCTTCGACACATGGCTGGTTTTCGGCGGCTCCTGGGGCTCGACGCTGGCGCTGGCCTATGCCGAAACCCACCCGGACCGCGTGAGCGAACTGGTGGTGCGCGGCATCTATACGCTGACCCGTGCGGAACTCGAATGGTATTATCAGTTCGGCGTGTCCGAGATGTTTCCCGACAAGTGGGAACGTTTTGTGGCGCCAATCCCCGAGGCCGAGCGCGGCGACATGATGGCGGCCTATCGCAAGCGGCTGGTTGGGTCCGACCGCAAGGCGCAACTGGAAGCGGCGCTCGCCTGGAGCCTGTGGGAAGGCGAGACGATCACGCTGCTGCCGGAGCCGGAAACCAGCGACAAGTTTGGAGAGGACGACTATGCCATCGCCTTTGCCCGCATCGAGAACCACTATTTCGTCCATGCCGGCTGGCTGGACGAGGGACAGCTGCTGCGCGATGCGCACAAGCTCAAGGACATCCCCGGCGCCATCGTTCATGGCCGCTACGACATGCCGTGCCCGGCGAAATACGCCTGGGCCCTGCACAAGGCTTGGCCGAAGGCGGATTTTCACCTGATCGAGGGCGCCGGCCATTCCTATTCGGAGCCCGGGATTTTAGACCGACTGATCCGCGCGACGGATGGGTTTGCGGGGAAATAACCATGCAGGTTCGTGCACTACGGCGCCCCCCTCTGTCCTGCCGGACATCTCCCCCACTTGGGGGGAGATTGGCAGCTTCGGCCATGTCGCTCGCCGTGCAGCGCTGGAGATTAGCGAAAGCCGGTGTGCGGTTCGATCTCCCCCCTTGTGGGGGAGATGTCCAGCAGGACAGAGGGGGGCGCGAAGGATCGCGGCCTTTCGAGCTATGACCATGACAAAGCAACGCCTCTTCCTCTTCGACACGACCCTGCGCGACGGCCAGCAGACGCCCGGCATCGACTTTTCCGTCGAGGACAAGATCGCGATTGCAAAACTGCTTGATGAATTCGGCATGGACTATGTCGAGGGCGGCTATCCCGGCGCCAATCCGACCGACACGGCCTTCTTCCAGGAGAAGCGCACGGCGAACGCCAAATTCGTCGCCTTCGGCATGACCAAACGGGCAGGGGTGTCGGCCTCCAACGATCCCGGCCTTGCGGCGCTTGTGCAATCGAAATCCGATGCCATCTGCTTCGTCGCCAAGAGCTGGGACTATCACGTCAGAGTCGCGCTCGGTTGCACCAACGAGGAGAATCTGGAGTCGATCAAGACTTCGGTCGAGGCGGCGATCGCTTCCGGCAAGGAAGCGATGGTCGACTGCGAGCATTTCTTCGATGGTTTCAAGGCCAATCCGGATTATGCGCTCGCCTGCGCCAAGACCGCCCATGATGCCGGTGCGCGCTGGGTGGTGCTGTGTGACACCAATGGCGGCACGCAGCCCTCGGAAATCCGCGCTGTCGTCGAGCGGGTGATTGCCTCCGGCATTCCCGGCACCAGTCTCGGCATCCATGCCCACGATGATACCGGCCAGGCGGTGGCGAATTCGCTAGCCGCCGTCGAGGCCGGCGTGCGCCAGATCCAGGGCACGCTGAACGGCATCGGGGAACGCTGCGGCAACGCCAATCTGATCTCTATCGTCCCGACGCTGGCGCTGAAGCCGGCCTTCGCCGATCGTTTCGAGACGGGCATTTCGGCCGAAGCGCTCACGGGCATCTCCAGGCTCTCTCGCGCTTTCGATGAACTCCTCAACCGGGCGCCTGAAGCCCAGGCACCCTATGTCGGCGCCTCGGCCTTTGCCACCAAAGCCGGCATCCATGCCTCCGCACTTGCCAAGGAGCCGGCGACCTATGAGCATGTCCCCCCCGAAGCGGTCGGCAACCGCCGCCGCGTCATGGTCTCCGACCAGGGCGGCAAGGCCAATTTCCTTGCCGAGCTGAAGCGGCGCGGCATCGATGTGCCGAGGGACGATCATCGGCTCGATGCGCTGATCGCTGTCGTCAAGGAGCGCGAGGCCTCGGGCTATGCCTATGAAGGCGCCGACGCTTCTTTCGAGCTGCTCGCGCGCAAGATGCTGCAGGGATTGCCGGAGTTTTTCAACGTCACCTCCTTCCGCTGCATGGTCGAGCGCCGCTTCGATGCCAACGGCCAGTTGAAGACGGTCTCCGAAGCGATCGTGAAGGTGCTGGTCGACGGCGAGGAGAAGATGTCCGTGGCCGAGGGGCATGGCCCGGTCAACGCACTCGACATCGCGCTGCGCAAGGATCTCGGCAAGTATCAGAGCGAAATCGCCGATCTCGAGCTCGCCGATTTCAAGGTGCGTATCCTCAATGGCGGCACTGAGGCGATCACCCGCGTGCTGATCGAATCGCATGACGGCACCGGCGCGCGCTGGTGGACGGTCGGCGTCTCGGAAAACATCATCGACGCCTCGTTCCAGGCGCTGATGGATTCGATCGTCTACAAGCTGATGAAGAACCGGGAAATGGCGGGACTGGTGGCTGCGGAGTGATGCGCGAAGCAATCAGAGGCTGAGGTCGCCCTCCGATCCAGCCTACCCAATGTCCGAAGGCGGCACCTTCTCGCCTTCCAGCTTGGCGCGCTTGGAATAGGCGCGCACGCTGAACGGCAGGAAGATCAGGTAACCGGCGACCGAAGCGGTCAGCGTGTACCAGGGATAGGTCATCAGCAAGAGGACGTAGAGCACGACGCCGAGAATGATCGGCAGCACCCGGTCGCCCGGGATCTTGAGGCTCTTGCCGGAATAGACGGGCAACCGGCTGACCAGCAGGAAGGCGACCAGGACGGTGAAGCCGGCGGCAACGAAGGCGGCGGGGCGGCTGGGCTCCAGCCCGAGGCGCAGGAAATAGAGATAGAGCGGCAGCATCACCAGCACCGCGCCCGCCGGCGCCGGCACGCCGACGAAATATTCGCTCTGCCATATCGGGCGTTCGCCCTTCTCGTCGTCGAGCACGTTGAAACGGGCGAGCCGTAGCCCGCAGGCGATGGCGAACAGAAGGGCTGCGATCCAGCCCGGAGAGCCGGCGCGGTCGAGCAGGAAGGCATAAAGCACCAGCGCGGGCGCTACGCCGAAATTGACGATATCGGCCAGCGAATCCATCTGCGCGCCGAATTTCGAGGTCGCCTTCAGCATCCGCGCCAGGCGGCCGTCAATGCCGTCGAGGAAGGCCGCGAGCAGCACCATCACCACCGCCGGCTCAAAACGACCTTCGAAGCCGAAGCGAATGCCGGACAGGCCGGCGCAGATGGCAAGCACGGTGACCAGATTGGGCAGCACCATGCGCATCGGAATTTCGCGGATGCGCGGGCCGCCGCTGCCGTGAGCCTCGAACTTCTTGTATTGCGTGCCCACCGGTCAGGAAACCCGCACGAGGGGCGTGCCGGCGACGCCGCCGAATTCGGCCAGCACGGTTTCGCCGCCGACCGCGGTCTGGCCGACGGCCACACGCAGCGTGGCGCTCAAAGGCAGGAACACGTCGACGCGCGAGCCGAAGCGGATCAGCCCGAAACGTTCGCCGATGCCGATCGAACCGCCGGCCTCGGCCCAGCAGACGATGCGCCGCGCCACCAGGCCGGCGATCTGCACCGCGGCAACCGTGCCGTTGGGGCTTTCGATCACGAGCCCGTTGCGCTCGTTCTCGGTGCTGGCCTTGTCGAGTTCGGCATTGAGGAATTTTCCGGGCCGATGTTCGATCCTGGCAATGCGGCCGCGCACCGGAGCGCGGTTCACATGGCAGGAAAAGACGTTCATGAACACCGAGATGCGAGTCATTTCGACATTGCCCAGGCCAAGCTCACGCGGCGGCACCGCCGGTCCGACCGCCGAGACGATGCCATCGGCGGGACTGATCACCAGGCGGTCGTCGACCGGGGTGACGCGCTCGGGATCGCGGAAGAAATAGACGCACCATGCGGTCAGGATAAGGCCGATCCAGAACAGGATCGAAGAAAAATAGCCGAGGAAAAGCGTCGCCGCGCCAAAGGCCGCGATGAAGGGGTAGCCTTCGCGATGGATCGGTACGAACGCGTTCTTGACCGTATCGACAAGGCTCATCGGGCTGGGGCGGGCTCCGTTTCAAGTCCGGCCTCAATAGCCGAAAGCCCTCATCGCCGCAACGCAACAATAGCGGAGACCGCACTGGCCGCAGCTTGAAGAGGTGGCGGTGTGCAACGGCAGGAGGGCGCGAAAAGCGACAAGGCGGTGTAGGAACCAGGACTCCTCGTCCGTCCTTGGTGAGACGATGCCTCTCACGGCCATCTCGGCCATGATGCCGTGCGCAACAAGGAGTTCTCGCAGATGCAGAAACCACCAGTCCCTAAAACGCGTCTCGTTACCTCCGGCCTCGCTTTCGGCGAGTCGCCGCGCTGGCATGATGGACGCCTGTGGGTCTGCAACTGGGGTACGGGCGAGATCGTCGCCGTCGATGCCGACGGCAACAGTGAACTCATGCTCACTCTACCGGCTGTGCTGCCCTACTCCATCGACTGGTTGCCGAACGGCCGTCTGCTCGTCGTGTCCGGCCGCGAAGGCTTGCTGCTGCGGCAGGAAGCCGACGGCGCCCTCGTCGTCCATGCAGATTTGCGTGCCCTTTCGACAAGTCCGTGGAACGAGATCGTGGTCGATGGCCGCGGCAACATCTATGTCAACGGCGGCGGGCCGGCGCCGGCTCCCGGCCAGCATTTCGGTCCGGGTACCATCGTGCTGATCACGCCTGACGGCGCAGTCCGGCAAGTGGCGGAAGACATCGCTTTTGCCAACGGCATGACGGTGACCCCGGACAACAGGACGCTGATCGTTGCCGAATCCCACGCCAACCGGTTGACGGCGTTCGACATCGCAGCCGACGGCGCCTTGTCCAAACGCCGCGTCTGGGCCGATCTCGACGGCTATCCCGACGGCATTTGCCTCGATGAAGAAGGGGCGATTTGGTATGCAGACGTACCGAACAAACACTGCGTGCGGGTGCGCGAAGGCGGGGCAGTGTTGCAGACGGTCACTGTCGACCGCGGTTGCTTTGCCTGCATGCTGGGCGGTGCGGGCAGGCAAACGCTGTTCATCGTCGCTGCCGAATGGCGGGGATTCGAGCACATGACGGGGGATGCCCGCACCGGCCAGGTGCTCGGCGTTGGAGCCCCGGCACCTGGCGTTGGCTGGCCCGGCTAGAGCCCGGGCACTCGCCGATAGTTGGCGATATCAGCCCGTACGCCGAGCCGGGCGATCGTCTCCTTCGGGTCGAAGGCGATGCGCTCATGCGCTGCCTTGACGATCGGCACCACCTGGTCGACGGCCGCCTGGCTTTCCCATTCGACGATGGTAACGAGGTTGAACTCGCCGGGGCCGGAGAATTGCTCGAGCAGGAAATCCTGCACGAAACCATCCTGCCGGCGCAGCAATTCATGCGTTGTCCTGACTTTGGCGAGTATTTCCTCGCGGGCAGCGGCGGGGACGACAAACTTGTCCACCCTGAACACGCTGCCGCCATTCTGATTTGTCTTGCTCATTTTGATTGTTCCGTTCCTGGATGTTCGCGGGCTCCAAGGACGGCGTACAATCTCAACCAAAGTTGAGGTCAAGCGGAATTTCAGGAAATCGGCGCTCCAAAATTCCTACGACATCTCCGACGTCCGCCGGCGGACGACGACGCCGAGTTCGTCGCTCTCGCGGGCGATGCGCAGCCGCTCCTCGGCCTCCGTCGCCTCGCGCTGGCGATCCCACATCGAGGCGTAGAGGCCGTGCGCGCGCATCAGCTCGGCATGGGTGCCGCGCTCGACGATCTGGCCGTCCTTGAGCACGATGATTTCGTCGGCCGAGATCACCGTCGACAGACGGTGGGCGATGACGATGGTGGTGCGGCCCTTGCTGACAAGATCGAGTGCGGCCTGGATCTCCTGCTCGGTGTGGCTGTCCAGCGCGGAAGTGGCTTCATCGAGCATCAGGACCGGCGGCGCCTTGAGGATGGTGCGGGCGATCGCCACGCGCTGCTTCTCGCCACCGGAAAGCTTCAGGCCGCGCTCGCCGACCATGGACTTATAGCCGTCGGGAAGCTTGTCGATGAACGGGCCGATCTGGGCAAGTTCGGCCGCCTTGCGCACCTCGTCCTCGCTGGCGCCGACCCGGCCGTAGCGGATGTTATAGGCGATGGTGTCGTTGAAGAGCACCGTGTCCTGCGGCACCATGCCGAGCACGGCGCGCAGGCTTTCCTGCGTCACGTCACGAATGTCCTGGCCATCGATCAGCACCTGGCCGGCCTGCACGTCGTAGAAGCGGAACAGCAGCCGCGAGATGGTGGATTTGCCGGCGCCTGACGGACCGACGATGGCGACCGTCTTGCCGGCCGGCACTTCGAAACTGACACCCTTCAGGATCTTGCGGTTCGGATCATAGGAGAAATGCACGTCGCGGAACTCGACCTTGCCGGCGCCGACGACCAAGGGCCTTGCATCGGGCTTGTCGACGATCTCCTGCGGCACGTCGAGCAGGTCGAACATGTGCTCGATATCGGTCAGCCCCTGGCGGATTTCGCGGTAGATGAAGCCGATGAAGTTGAGCGGCACGGAAAGCTGCACCAGCATGGCATTGATGAAGACGAAATCGCCGACGGACTGCGTGCCGGCCTGTACCTCGAGCGCCGACATGCACATGACGACCACCGTGCCGAGGCCGAAGATGACGCCCTGGCCGAAGTTCAGCCAGCCGAGCGAGGTCCAGGTCCTTGTGGCGGCGAGCTCGTAACGCGCCATCGAGCGGTCGAAGCGCTCGGCTTCCATCGCTTCATTGGTGAAATACTTGACCGTCTCGAAATTCAGCAGCGAGTCGATCGCCTTGGTGTTGGCGTCGGTGTCGCTGTCGTTCATGTCGCGGCGGATCGAGATGCGCCAGTCGCTGGCCTTGACCGTGAACCACACATAGACGCAGACGGTGAGCGCCACCACGGCCACGTATTTCCATCCATAGGTGAAGGCGAAGATGCCGGCCGTCAGGGAGAATTCGAGAATGGTCGGCGCCGTGTTCAGCATGATGAAGCGCACGATCGTCTCGATGCCCTTGGTGCCGCGCTCGATGATGCGCGACAGGCCGCCAGTGCGGCGCTCCAGATGAAAGCGCAGCGACAACTGGTGCATATGGACGAAGGTGCGGAAGGCGAGCTGGCGCACCGCATGCTGGCCGACGCGGGCAAACAGCGCGTCGCGCAGCTGGTTGAAGCCGAGCTGCACCAGGCGCAGCACATTATAGGCGATGACCAGCATCACTGGGGCGAGTAGGAAAGAGGGCAGCGGCGGCGGCGTCTTGGCGGCGCCGGCCAACGCATCGGTCGCCCATTTGAAGAAATAGGGGCCGGCGACCAGCGTTACCTTGGCGACGACCAGCAGCAGCGTCGCCCAGGTGACCCGCGCCCTGAGGTCGGCGCGATCGGCCGGCCACATGTAGGGCCAGAGATTGCGCAATGTCGCGAGCGTCGTGCCGGATTCGGCGGATACGGTTTTTTCGGCCACTTTTCTTGCCTTTCAGGTGAGGGGGTCAGCGACCGGAGCAGCAGGAATCGACGAGCGCGTTCAGCGATGCCGATATTTCGGTGAGCGCGGCACGATCGACCGCATAGCGCGACCGCTGGCGGTCTGGCTCGAACCGGACCAGACCGGCCTCGACCAGCACCTTCAGGTGCTGGGAGACCGTGGACTGCGCCAGATCGAGGCGGTCGACGACTTCACGGCAGCAGCAGGAATGGCTGGCCGACAGGTGTTTGATGATTTCGATCCGCGCCGGGTGCGAAAGCGCCGCCAGCCGGGCGGCAACGGCACGGCTATCCGCTGCAGCGCTTTCCGGCGAGCCGCAGCCGCCGGCTGTTTCAATGAGGGATTCGGTCATCGTCCATCGGCGATAAACGATGAGTGTGTATCGGGCAAGCTACGCCGATGGGTAGATAGTATCTGCGTGGCGTTCGAACTTCCCCAAGGGGAGATTGCGCACTCCCCTGCAGGCGCGAAGCCTACTGCGTCTTGGTGGGCGCCGTCGTTGCCTGCTCGCCCATCGCCTTGAGGTCGGCGGCTTCGCCTTCCTTTGACTTTTCCGGGACCTTGAACACCTGCCCCGGCCAGATGCGATCGGGATCGGTGATCTGATCCTGGTTGGCGAGGTAGATGGTCGAATAGCGCATGCCGTGGCCGTAGACGCGCCGCGAGATCCGCCACAGCGTGTCGTGGCGACGGATGATAATGGCGCTGTCGGCATGCTCGAGCTTGGGCGCCACGGTCTCGGGCACATCGCTTGGCGGCGTTGCCGCTGCGACAGCGGCCGGAGCCTTGGCACCGGGTGCTGCCGGCGCGGTGGGAGCCGGTGCGGGTTGTGCCTTCTCGGCGGCAATTGCGGGTGCCGGAGCGGCAGGCGCTTGCCCAGCAGACACGACCGGCTTTGCTTGGGCGGGCTTGGGCTTCACCGGCGCCACGGCGGCGACCGATTCGCCGGGTTCGCGCTCGAACGGCACGGCGGCGCGAGCCACCACCTTCACGCCGTCGGCGTCCAGACCGTCGACACGGATGGTGTAGCTGCCGACCGGAATGTCGCGCGCCGCCTCGACGAGGAAATGACCGTCCGGCGACGTCTTGGCATCGCCGAGCAGGATATCGTTGGCGTAGGCGCGTACCTTGCGGCCCGGATCGGCGACGCCGGCGACAAAGATCTTGTTGCCGTCGATCTCGACCGCCTCGACTACGATCTTGGGTTCGCCGAGTGCCGCGGGCGGCGTGGCTGGTGCCGTCACGGCAGGTGCCGCTTCGACGGCGGCTGGTGCCGGTGTCGTTGCGGCCGGCGCCTCCGCTGCCGGCGTGGCGGCCTGGTCACCGGCAGCCGGTGCGGATGGTTTGGCTCCGGGTGCCGGCACAGTGAGCAATTCAGCCGGCTTGCCCGGCTCCTCGACCATGGCCAGTACCTGGCCGGCCGCATTGGCCGGAACCGAGACGACAGCGGTCTGCGCCGAAGCGGTCACGATGTCGCCGGTCGTCGAGCGCAGTGCGATTGTATAGTCGCCAGGCTTCAATGGATCGTCGAGCACGATGACGAAGGCGCCATCGGCACCCGCGACCGTCGAGCCGAGCACGATCGTGCCGTTGAGAATCTCGACCTTCGAGTTAGGCGCCGCATTGCCGGCAATGACGATCGAACCGTTGCTCTCGACGCGCACGACGTCGAAAGTCGGTGCGATCGGACCAGCGGCGGGTGCAGCGGGCGCCGCTGGAGCCGTCGTCTGCGGCGCCGCGGCGGGAGCGGCCGGCACCGCCACCGCCGGCAGCCTCGCCTCGGTGCCGGGTTCGGCGGACGTAGGCGCCGCGGGCGGCGTCAAGGCCGCCACTTCCGCCGGCGGCGTGCGACCGAGATACGGGTCGAGTGCGCCCGATACATAGGCGGTTCCTGCGGCCGCGACGGTCCCACCCGCCGCGAACAAGAACGCCTTCAATGGATTAATTGCCATATTTCCCTACCCCTTAGCCACCTAACGCCCGGTCTAGCCTGTTTTGCATAGGCCGACAAGAAAAAGCCCGCCCCAGGGCTTGACCGCGCTTTCAGACCCAATCACCAATCATCGGCATGAACACGATTCGATCCGTCTGCGTCTATTGCGGCTCGTCTCCGGGCCGCGATGAAACCTATGCCAAGGCCGGGCACCTGCTTGGCCGCTCGATTGCGCGCTCAGGCCTCAGGCTGATCTATGGCGGCGGCACCAAGGGGATCATGGGCGCCGTTGCCGATGGCGCGCTCAAGGCCGGCGGCAAGGTCACCGGCATTATCCCGCGCTTCCTGATCAACAGGGAGGCAACCGAAACCGCGCTTGACCGGCTCGACGAATTGTTGATCACCGACAACATGCACGAGCGCAAACACAGGATGTTCGAAAAATCCGACGCCTTTGTGGCGCTGCCGGGCGGCATCGGCACGGTCGAGGAGATCGTCGAGATCATGACCTGGGCGCAGCTCGGCCATCATCGCAAACCGATCGTCTTCGGCAATGTCGGCGGATTCTGGGATCCGATGCTGGCGTTGCTGGATCACATGGCGACCGAGGGCTTCATTCACACCGCGCAGCGGGTCAAGCCGCTGGTCGTCAACGACCCCGAGGCGATCGTCGCGGCCATCATGGTGGCAGGCTCATCCGTCGACGCGCCGACCGAGGGCGTGCAGTCGGTGATAGACAAGATGTGAGGGAGTAGGCAGTAGGCAGTAGGGAATATGTGAAATGCTTCCCTATTCCCTATTCGCTACTGCCTTCCTCAGATCCGCGATCACGGCTCGTCGATCATGGCGCCGCCAGGCAAGATGGATCGAAACCGCGCGTTCGAACCATGGCAGGTCGCGGAACACGATCCGCGGCGGTGCCGCGGCGCGCAGGCTGGCCTGCACTGTCGCCAGGCCAAGCCCGGCGCTGACCAGGCCAAGCGACGTCAACGGATCGGCCGTCTCATAGGCGATGTCGGGCATGAAACCGGCCTTGGCGCAGGCGGCCAGGAATTGGGCGCGGTTGGTGTCGTCGGGCTGGCGCACAACGGTGATCCAGGCGCGACCGTCCAGATGGGCCGGGCAGAGGTCGGCGACATTGGCGAGCGCATCGCCCTGCGGTATCGCCAGCACCAGCGGCTCGCGCTGGACCAGCGTCGAGGCGATGTCGGGATCGTCATTCGCAGGCGGCGAATAGACGAGGCCGAGATCGAGCGTGCGCTGGCGCAATTCCTCCAGTTGCGCGGCCGAACGCTGGCTCAGCAGCCGCAGATGGAGTTCGGGCCGGTCCCGGCGGAACTGTCCAAGCATCTGGCTGAGCACCCCGGCATGCACCGCTCCCTCGACATAGCCGATGGCGAGGTGCCCTGCCGCGCCAGTCGCAAGGTCGCGACCGAGCTCCTCCAGGCGTTTCGCACTGGCAAGCAGTGCCCTTGCCTCGCCGAGAAAGGCGCGGCCCTCGGCGTTGAGATGAACCCGCTGCCTGGCTCTTTCGAACAAGGCGACGCCCAATTGCGCCTCGAGCTGCATGACCTGCCGGCTGAGCGGCGACTGGGAAATGTGCAGGATTTCGGCGGCGCGACCGACATTGCCGGTTTCGGCAACAGTGACGAAGTAGCGGAGCTGGCGCAGGTCGAACATTTTTTCTCCGAGGCTTCAAGTCCCAATAGGTCTTAACTTTATCCTAATCAGTCTTGGAAAGTCTGACCAGTCGAGGCGATAGTCGGTCATCCCAACCAAAGGAGACCGCCATGCAGTTCTTCGCCCTTCTTGCCCGCAACACCGAAAAGTTCACCGATGCCGATTTCGCACCGCTTCTGCCCGGCGAGGCCGAGCAACGGCGCACGCTCTATGCCGAAGGCGCCGTGCGCCAGGTCTGGAACCGTGGCGACATTCCCGGCAGCGGCATGATGTTCGAGGCCGTCAGCGACGCCGACGTGCGCGGCCACCTCGCCACCTTGCCTCTGGTCAAGGCGGGCATGATGGACATTGCCGCAATCGTGCCTCTCAATCCGTATCCCGGGTTTGGGCCCAAGCGCTGAATGGCAAAATCGTCGGCGGCGGCGCATGCGCTGCCGCTCGACGCATTGTGATCTGCTGTCAAGAAACCGTCACACGAAACCGGCTTCGCTCGTGCTAGAAGTTGCGGCCACGCGCCCGCCGTGCGGCGCCGCTGTCGAAAACCGCATCTGGCACCCGCGTCCATGGATATCGCTCTCGCCCCGGAAGGCACCGACCTGTCGCCTTACCTGCCCGACGAGCACGGGCTGTTCTTCATCTACCACTTTACCGCCGAGGGCGCGCGGACCAAGGACGCGGCCGCCGCGCACTGGACATGGCGCAGCTATCAGCTCTCCGACATGCGTGCGCGCCATGAGATCGGCGCCGATCAGGCTTTGCCGGCACCGGTACGCGAGGCCTTCCTGTCCGCCAGCCATGGTTGTCACATCGACCTCGAGGATGACTGGCTCTATGGCGACCTGCCGGACCTGCGCCACGACTATTCGGCGGAAGCCCGCGGACTTGGCCATTTCCGCTTCGCCCTCAACGACACCATGCTGGTCGGCGCCCGCAAGCAGCCGCTTCAGTCGGTCGACAACATCCGCAAGGCGATCGAGAACGGCTCCCGCAAATTCCGTTCGCCGGCCGAACTGATCGAGGCGGTTGTGGGCCAGTCGTTCGACGGCATGGCGGCGGAACTTGCCGCACTCGGCGACAGTCTCGACGGCATCGAGGATCGCATCGTTTGCGACGCATGGCACAATGAGCGGCAGGCGCTGGTCGACGAACGACGGCACCTGGTGGTGATCCACCGGCAGATGGCGACGCTGACCAATCTGTTTCGCCATCTTGACCATTCGCACCGCAACGACCTGCCCGATTCGATCAACGACATGGCGGCGCGGCTCTCGCATCGGGCACATACGCTGCACTATGACGGCGAGCAGTTGCAGGCGCGCGCCCGGCTTTTGCAGGACGAACTGATGGCCAAGCTGACGACGCAGTCGAACCGGCTGCTCTACGTGCTGTCGGTGATGACGGCGGTGCTGTTGCCGATGACCATCATTTCCGGCCTTTTCGGCATGAATGTCGGCGGCTTGCCGTTGGTCGACACGCCGATGGGCTTCTGGGTGGTGACGGCGGTGTCGATGCTGATCGCGGGAGCGACCTATCTTTTCGTCAGGCGGCTCGGACAGATGTAGCGGCAGCCCGGCGAGCGGTGACCAGCATCGACCAGGAATAGACCGCCAGTGCTGCCCAGATCAGGGCGAAGGCGATGGCCTGGGTGGTACCGAACGGCTCATTGAAGATCAGAACCGCGATCAGGAACACCATGGTCGGCGCGATGTACTGCATGATGCCGATGGTGGAGAGCCGCAGCAGCTTGGCGCCGAATGCGAACAACAGCAGCGGCACCGACGTGATGGGGCCACAGCCCATAAGCAACGCCATGTCGGTGGCATTGCTGGATACGATGTGATCCTGCCCGGTCGTTATGAGATAGCCGATGTAGCCCAGGGCCGGCACCGACAGCAGAAGCACTTCGAGCAGGAACCCCTGGCTCGGGCCGATCGGCAGCGTCTTGCGGAAGAAGCCGTAGGCGGCGAACGAAAACGCCAATGCCAGCGACACCCAGGGCAGCTTGCCACCCTCGATCGTCAGCACCGCGACGGCGATCGCGGCCAGCACAACCGCCGCGATCTGCAGCCGGTCGAGCCGTTCGCCGAGCAGCAGCGCGCCGACGACGACGCTGACCAGCGGGTTGATGTAGTAGCCGAGCGCGGTCTCGACGGTGCGGTCGACGGCTATCGCCCAGACATAGATGCCCCAGTTGACCGAAATCAGCGCCGCCGTCAGCGCGGCCATCGAAATGGTGCGCGGCGAGCGAATTGCCGCCTTGAAATCCGCCGTGCGGCCGGCCCAGACCAGGACCGCCGCGGCGATCGGCACCGACCAGACGATTCGGTGGGCGATCACCTCGGCAAGCGGCAGATGGGCGACCGCCTTCATGTAGAACGGCAACAGTCCCCATAGAAGATAAGCGCCCAGCGCCAAAAGAAAGCCGCGGCGGGTTTTTGTATCTGCTTCGAGGGCGATTGCATCGGTGGCCATGGACCAACGCTATGGCCCAGCAATGCCGGCAAGACCATCGCAAAGTTCTGATGGATCAATGGACTCTTGCTGATGGTTCAAGGTGGTTCGCACACAAGCATCGCACGATGGCATTCCTTCGCGCATGTGGGGAATGTCCGGCGGGACAGAAGGGGGGCGCTGTTCAGCGGCGTTTGCAAGAGTTCCGTCCCGCAACCGTCCCTGTTCTACGCCGCCATGCCTAGCCCCAGCCTGTCGATCGCCAACCTTCTGGTCGATACATAGTCGGTCTTGCCCGATCCCAGCACCGGGATCTCTTCCACCTTGACGATGTCGTTGGGAACCATCAGTTCGGCCGCGCCCGCTTTTTTGCCGAACTGGCGCAGTTCCTCCGCGCTGGCATCGTCGGCGGTGGTGACCAGCACGATGCGCTCGCCGCGTCTTTTGTCCGGCACCGCCACCGCCGCGTGGCGCTCTTCCGGCCATAGCGACTGCACCAGCATCTCGACCGCGCCCAGCGACACCATCTCGCCGGCGATCTTGGCGAAGCGCTTGGCACGGCCGCGAATGGTGATGAAGCCTTCGCGGTCGACGGCGACGATGTCGCCCGTATCGTGCCAGCCGGTCAGCGGCTGCAGCTCACCGGGCCGGTCCGCTGTCATGTAGCCCATCATCAGGTTCGGTCCGTCGAGCCATAGTTGGCCGGCGTCGCTGATGCCCTCGACCGGTTCCAGCTTCATGCGCATGGCCGGTAAAAGCCGCCCGACCGTGCCGTCGCGGCCGTGGATCGCGGTGTTGACGGCAACGACGGGTGCGGCCTCGGTCAGCCCGAAGCCTTCGATGATCTCGGCCTGGAAGCGCTCGCGGTAGGTGCGGCGGGTTTCCGGCTTCACCGCCTCGGCGCCGGCGACAACGAAGCGCAGGCTGGAAAAGTCGCCGTCCTTTGCGGTGCGTGCGTAGTTGGCGAGGAACGTGTCGGTGCCGAACATGACGGTCGGCTTCGCCTTGCGCGCGACCTCGGGGATGATCTTGTAGTGGAGCGGCGAGGGGTAGAGGAACAGCCTAACGCCCGTGACCAGCGGCAGGATGGTGCCGCCCGTCAAGCCGAAGGAATGGAATACCGGCAGCACGTTGAGCAGGATATCGGCCGGCGAGATGGTGATGCGCGCCTCAGCCTGCATTGCGTTGGCAAGCAGGTTCCTGTGCGACAGCACCACAGCTTTGGGCGTGCCTTCCGAGCCCGAGGTGAAGAGGATGACTGCCGGCTTGGCACCGTCCTGCCGCTGTAACGGCAAGCGCCACAGCAAGGCAGCGGCAAGCTTGTCCAGCGCGGCGACGCTGTCGCGCACATCCTCCAGCCATAGGAGCCTGGCGCCGCCCTCTTCGACTGCCGCCACGATGTCGGCGAGGTCGGCTTTCTCGACGAAGGCGCGCGACGAAACGACGGTGCGGATCATCGCGGTGCGAACGGCGGCGGTTACGCTTGCCGGTCCGGCCGTGTAATTGATCATCGCCGCCACCCGGCCGGCCGACAAAAGCCCGACGAAAGACAGCACGACGCCGTTGGCGTTGGGCAGCATCAGGCCGACTGCCTCGCCCGGCGCCGTCGCAGCCTCGAAACGCCTGCCCAGGACCCGCGCGCCGATGAACATCCTGCGGTAGCTCAGCGAACCGGAGATGACGTCCTCGATGATCGGGTGCGAGGCGCCGACCCTGGTTGCGGCATCGCGGATGGCCAGGAACAGGCCACGATCGAGATCGGTGCCGAAAAGCCGCGCCTCGGCGACACGATCGAACAGCGCGTTAGTGTTCGAAGCCTGGTCCGGGTTGCGCGCCACCAGCTCGGCGATTGTCATCGGCTCCAGAACGCTGATCGACAGTCGCGGAAACCAGTGTCGCGGTGCCTTGTCCGCCGACGTCAGCGACACTGGCAGGCTGCGCGCGCCGGCGACGAAGATCGGCACGATGCGGGCGTCGGCTTGCATGGCGATACGGGTGACGGCGCGAAACAGGCGAAACGTCTTGACGTCGGGCTCGACCGCATCCGGCAGATAGACGGCGAGCCGTCCCTTGCCCTTCAGCACGCGCACCAGCCGCCGGCTGACGAAGATATGTTCGGCGTTGAAGGCGATGGTGCGCCCAAGCTCGCGCCACGGCTCGAGCCATGGCGACCGCGCCGAGACCTCGTCGAGAATATGCAGTGTGTCGTCCGGCAGCAGCGACAGCATCAGCGCCGGCTCGAAGCGCGATTGGTGCGAGATGACATAGATGACAGGCACCTGCGCCTTGCGGGCGATCGTGATGCGGCTGTCGCCGATCCGGTAGGCGAGTTTGAACGGCACATAGAGCAGCGCCTGGGTGAAGCGCAGGCCGAGGCGGAATTTCTCCACCACGCCGATCAGCAGCCAAGCCAGGACAAGACCCGCAAGCAGCGCCAGTGTCAGGATCATGCCGCATCTCTCCCAACGATTTTTAGCATCGCGGCTCTTTTGCGGCCGCGTCGGCCAGACCCTAGACCATGTGGGGGCAAGGTCAATGCGGAGCTTCTTTCTTCTCTCGCAAGCGAGGAAGGGAAGAATGCGCTATGCCGCCCTCAACTTGCCACTGATGAAACGGAATTCCTGTGTCTTGCCGCCATAGCCATAGGCGGCAGCCGGCACTTCATGCACGAAAGCGTAGCTTTCCTCGTGCACGCCGCCCAGCAGGCTGCCGAAGGCGGCGAAGATCGCCTTGAGATAGGCTTCCAGCTCAAGCTTGGTGTTGGTGCCGTCGACGACCTTGATATCCAGCCAGAACGTCTTGGTGCCGTGCTCGGCAAGCGACTTGCCGCCGGCGAACCAGTGCTGCGGGTCGATATAGGTGACAGCGACCGCGGTGATCGTCGGATCCTTGCGCAACTGCGTGGCGGTGATTTCAGTCACCTGCCTGGCGATGCTGGCGGACAGAGCGGCGTCGGGTTGACCGGTGATGCTGATATTGATGATGGGCATTTTTCTTCTCCTGGGTTGGGACCGGCGTCGTTTGCCGTTGGGAGCACGATGCCATCATCCTTGAGTTGGAAAAATCGAATTGTTTTAAACGAAAGATTCGATACGGTCGAATTATGGAAACGCTCGATCCCGATCTGCTCAGAACTTTCCTTGCTTTCGTCGACAGCGGCTCACTGGCGCAGGCGGCGTCACACGTCGGCCGTTCACCCTCGGCGGTAACCGCTCAGATGCAGCGGCTTGAGGAGATCGTCGGCGAACCGCTTTTGATGCCACAAGGCAGGGGTCGCGGGTTGACGCCGGCTGGCGAGGACCTCGTTAGCCATGCAAGGCGCATCCTGGCCGCGCATCGCGAGGCGTGGCTGGCGCTGAAAGGAGCACGGGCTGCCGGGCGCGTCGCCATTGGCACGACGCAGGATTTCGCCGACAGCGGCTTGCCGGATCTGCTGCGCGCCTTCGCCGTCGGTCATCCGCGCGTCAGGATCGAACTGCGGGTCGGCCGCTCCGCTGAACTGGCGCAGGCGCTGCAGGGAGGCAGCCTCGATCTGGCGATCGTGATGCGCCACACCCCGGCGCCGGACGAGGTCGGCGTGTTGCGTGAACCGATGATATGGTTGTGTTCGCAAAAAGGGCTGGCCTCGCGACAGGAGGAGTTGCCGCTCGCGCTGCTCGATCCCCACTGCGGCTTTCGCGAGGCCGCGCTCGCATCGCTGGATGCGGCCGGCCGCCGCTATCGCATCGCTGCCGGCAGCGCCAGTCTGGCCGGGTTGCGAACCGCCGTGAACGCCGGTGTGGCGCTGACGCTGCGAACCGCGCGCTTTGCCCATTCCGGCATTGTCGAGGCTTCGCGCGAATTCGCCCTGCCGAGGGTTCCGGTGGCTGAGTTCGCGATCCGGCTGCGCGCCGGCGCCGACCGTCCCGCTGGCGATCTGGCGGCGCTGCTCAGCGGCAACCTGGCTCTGCATGGGCCACCGGGCGAACCGCCGCGCAACCAACACGATGGCAAAGAAAAAGCCGACCTTGCGGTCGGCTTGGAGTAGGACGGGCCGAGGGGTTTGGGGGGACTTGGGGTGGCCCGTCGCACTAACAATGCCCGACCCCGATGATTGGTTCCATGAACTAAAAAAATATTTTCGAGATGGTCGTGGAGAGCGGTTCGACAGCCCTCATGGAACCCGAACTGCTCGTATCTCGGCTTGACCATGTGATTGACAGCCACGCGCTGTGAACCGCGCGGAAGCTTGCTGAAGTTGCGGGGGCCGCACCAAGTCAAGAGAATATTTTCGCTAATTAGCAATATTAAATAAGATTTGACTCATGAAGAGAAAATAAATACCGTTTCTTCGGGGTTGGGGGAGACAGATGGTCAACGGGGTGAAGGGCTATTCAGCGTGGCTGATAGCTTCGGCGTGTATTTTCGTATCGTCTTGCGCAAATCTTCCGCCGGGGGATCAAGTAAAGGCGTTTGGAGACGCGGCGTCAAAGTCCGCTTCGTCCATGGAAGAGGCGCTCACTACAAACCGCATGCTTGCCGTTCGCATAAGCCAGGAAAGAGAGGGTCTGGCTTACATGACGGGAAGCCCCGGCTATCAGCTTCGGCTGAATGATTACGATAAGAAGCTGATCGTAACTGCCCCGGCGCAGCTGGAAGTCCTTTCTGCTCTCGATGCTTATGCGAGAGCCTTGGTGCAGGCGGGCGACCAAGGTGTTGGCACTCAGCTTGTGGATGCGGCCAACAAATTGGGGGCCGCCGCTGGCCAACTTGCAGGCGCTGCCGTGCCAGGCGCCGCACCTATTTCCGGCCCTGCCATCAAGTTGGCCGGCAATTTGGCTGGGCTCGCCCTTCAAGATGCGTACGCAACGAAAATACAGGGCATCATCAGGAAAGCAGATCCGGCGGTACAGTTCATTGCCAAGAACATGCCAGATAGCCTGAACTCCGTCGCTTTACTCGTCCACGCTCAGGTCGAGGACTACGAGGTTGATCGGCTTCTAGTGCTTGACGCATTGCGGCGGGATGGAAGGGTGAATCGACTGCAGCGATACAAGGAGTATCTCGCTGCCCGTGCGGACGTCGACAGCACGGTGACGTTGCAGGAGACGTTGGAGAATTCAGGAAACATCTTCAGCAAGCTGGCTGCTGCGCACAAGGCCTTGGCAGAGGGCTCGCCGGACGCTAGCGCCAGAGTGCAGGCGTTTGCAGCTGTCGCAACTGATCTTGCTGCTTTGGTGAAGGCCTTGAAGACAACACAGGGTGGCTGAGATGGATCAGGATGTTTTTCGAAAGTTTGTCAGAAGCCAGAACAGGAAGATCAAGCGGCTGGTACCTGAGGGGGTCAAGGACGCAGCAGCGGCCTTTGCCAGGACGGTTCCGAAGGCCGGAGGCGCAATTGCGCTTGCGGTTCCGCAGCTTACTAACAAAGGGGCTGCCCAAGCATTGGCCGCAACCCATTCTGCATTAGCCGAGCTTGCTCGCCGAAATCCGGCCAGGCGGGCTCACTATGCTGAGCTCATGCATGCGACATTGATGGAGCTGGCGCAGGCCACCCAACTTGACCTTAATACTCAAGGCCAGCGCTATCAACCGATCACGCAAGAGCTGAAGGCCGTCGCCGCCAGCTTGAAAGCAGCATACCAACAGGCGAAGCAGACCATCACAAACATGAACAACGCGGCCGCAATCCTCTCGGCATTTGCCGCAATCGTTGGTGCATTGTAGTCAATCGCGGTCAGACGGCCGAATGAGTAGTCGCTTGACGGAAAGCGGCGGGACATTGCGAACTCGGCGCCCGGAACGCACCACGATGCTGGTCATGTGTCTGTAGCCCGTTGCTTGGCTGCCAGCCAGTCGCGTCCGGCATGGGCAAACACCGCGGCGAGCACGATGGTGCCGCCGATCATGCTGGCCATTGGCGGTATCTCGGCGAGGAACAGGAAGGCAAACAGGATCGCAAACGGCACTTCCGCTGAGCCAAGCAGGCCGGATTCAGGCGCCGGGATGAGCCGCGAGCCTTCCGTCCACAGGATGGAAGCCAGCGCGAAGGATGCGCCGAAGGTGGCGAGCAGAACGGCGTCCCTCGAGGAAACCGCCAGTGGATCGGTAACGAACCAGCCGAGCACGAACAACAGGAAGGCCGAAACCGCGCCGGCCCACACCGCCGGCGTATCGCGGAAGGCGCGCACCATGATCATGTAGAGCGCGCTGCCGATCGTCATAAGCAGCGCCAGTCCGTCGCCGAACAGATTGCCGGTGCCGAAACCGGACCAGACCATGACCGCCACGCCGAATAGCGATACAGCCGCGGCCGCCATCGTCTGCAGGCGGAAAGGTTCGCGCACCAGCACCCAGGCCAGCAAGGCGGCGATGAAGGGCGACGTTGCATAGATGACCGCGACATTGGCGACGAAGGTGAATTTGAAGGCAGAGATGAAGGCGATGCTGGCCAGCGCCCCTTCCACCGCCAGCAGCCAGCCGCGCCAGCCAAGCCGCAACGTTTCGCGATTGCCGGAGCGGTGGCGGCGCCACAGCACATAGAGCGTGATCAGGATCGAACCGACGAAGCCGCGCCAGCAGGTGATGGTCAGCGGGTCGGCATGGATCGACTTGGTCAGCACGCCGGTCAGCCCGAACACGGCCGCCGAGGACGACACCAGGATGATGCCAAGTGTCCGTTCTGCGGGGTCGGTGGCGGCTGCAACATCGGTCATGAAAGCCAATTTACGCGGTTCTGTCCTGACATCGTAGTGTCAGCAGTCTGGCCATGCCCATCACAGCCGTTTGCGGAAATGCTCGCTCCGGCCCCGGTCGGCTCCGCCCCTGCCAGCTATAGGGGCGAAACCTTGCATGGCGCTGCTCCAGCGCCAT
This sequence comes from Mesorhizobium sp. M0152, assembly GCF_040322415.1. Taxonomy (NCBI): domain Bacteria; kingdom Pseudomonadati; phylum Pseudomonadota; class Alphaproteobacteria; order Hyphomicrobiales; family Phyllobacteriaceae; genus Mesorhizobium; species Mesorhizobium sp. M0152. The sequence goes on along the minus strand of NZ_JAMYTH010000022.1, from coordinate 56,071 downwards.
GCTTGCGTTGGGGCAGGGTGATCCCGGATGCGACTTCTGGCGTGGCGCGACTGATTGGTTTAGCATTGTCTCACAAAAGCCGGCGCGTGACGCTGGGCGGCGCGCAGAACGCTAAGGAACGGTGCGGACCAGGAAACCATCGCTCGCATGAGAGGTGCCATTCGCATCGTGCGCGGCGGGCCCTGAAACCTGGCACTTCTAGTGTCGAGACACCGACATGGCAGGGGAGAACGCAATGCAGAAGCTGCAATCGCAAGGCGTCCATCACATCACGCTGGTCGGCGCCGGTCGTCAGACGTCGATCGATTTCTGGGAAGGCGTGCTAGGCATGCCTTTCATTTTCGAGCAGCCCAACCTCGACAAGGCAACCGAAAGCCATCTCTACTTCGACCCGGGCGACGGGCGGCTGATCACCATCTTCACCGACGAGACCCGCACGCCGGTAAAGCGCCGCACCCCGACCGACACCGGATGCGTGCATCACATCGCCTTTGCCGTGTCGCGCGTCACCTTCCTGCAGGCCGTCGTCCGGCTCGACGAGCGCGCCATCAAGCACAGCGGCGTCAAGGATCGCGGTTTCATGGATTCGATCTATTTCGAGGACCCGCTCGGTCTGCTGATCGAACTTGCTTCCTACCGGTTCGAGCCGCCGGCGGGCTTTACCCATGCCGACGTGCTGATGGAAGCTCACAAGCTCCGCGTCGGGCGCGGCGACTACAACATCGCCGAGGTGCATCTGGCCGACGCCATCCAGGCACTGGTTGAGCGCTCGCGCGCGACATTGTCGGCGGACCGTGGGCCAAGGAACCCATATTGATTTTTGCCAAACATAAGGGAGGAACACATGGCAAGCACAGGGACGAAGAGCGGGAAGAAGCCGGCGGCCAAGGCGGCACCAAAAGCTGCGGTAAAAGCTTCAGCCAAGCCGGCGACTAAGGCATCGGCAAAGCCTGCCGCCAAGGCGACTTCAAAGGCAGCCGCCGGCAAAACCATGGCCAAAGCCAAGGGGAAATCGGCGAAGAAACCCGCCCTGATGATCAGCATGCTGAAGCCGAGCGTCAACAACATGACAGTTCGGGTGTTTGCCCGTGCCGCCGGGCTGGACCATGCCGAGGCCGACGCCTGGGGCAGCACGCGCTCGCCCGAATTCATGGCGCGCAACCCGGCGCATCTGACGCCGATGATCGAGGACAAGGGCCTGCCGCGGGGGGTGCTTTGGGAGAGCTGCGCCATCATGCAGTATCTCGCCAACAAGCACAGGCTGGAGAAATTCTACCCCAAGGCGCCTGCCAAGCGGGCGATGATCGACAGCGCCATGTTCTACCTTATCGGCACGCTCTATCCTTATGTGGCGCGCGCCACCTATCCGGTGCTCGGCTTCCCGCAATATGCCGGCGAGGTCGGCCATAGCGACGCTCATCCCGACAGAAAGTCGGAGGCGCAGAAGGCGGCGATCGCCGCCATCTCCGAACCGCTGGAGGTGTTCCACTCCTTCTTCAGGGATGGCAAGCCCTTCATCGGCGGCAAGAACCCGTCGATCGCCGATATCCGGCTGGCGGCGACACTCGAATTCCTGGCCGTCATCGACTACGCCCTGCCCAAATGGGCCAGCGACTACATGGCGGCGATGGAGAAGAAGCTCGGCAATGCCTATGCAGGCCCGGCCGGCGACGTACGCGGCTACATCGCCCATGTGAAGTCGCAAGCCAAGGCCTGAGACTTCTCGCTCACTCGCCGCCGGCTGGATCGCCCCCGCCGGCGGGCGGTGTTGATGCGCATGCGCCAAGCCGCGCTTCTCACACCCTCGTCCGGCACGCACAGCGCGCGCCGCCCTCATTGGGTTGCCTGGTAGAGCTCTGAAGCCGCCTCCTTCAGCGCACGCCGGCCGTCCGGCCTTAAATACATCATGTGCCCGCCCTCGATGACATCGAGCCGGATGGGTTTTGCCCCGGCGAGCGAGGGTATCTGGTTCACCAGATAGCGCGAGGCCAGATAAGGCGTGACCAGGTCGGTATAGCCGTTGACGATGACCACGCCGAGCGCAGGATTGAGCGAGCGCGCCCGCTGCAGATCGTTCATCACGCCGGCATAACCTTGCCGCGAAGTGCCGTAGTCCCAATTGCCGCTGATCTCGCCATTGAGCAGCCGATAGCTGACATCGGTGTGATAGTTCAGCTCGTCGCGGGCATAGCCGACGAAGGCAGAGGTCAATGCTGGTACGCTGCGGTCGAGCACCGGATCGGGTCCAGCGATGCGAGCGCTTTCAGGAGCGATGTCGGCCGTACCGATCGTGCCGTCATATGGGCTGAGCACCTTGCCGCCGGCGCGGGCGAACTCCCTTGCGAACAGGCCGGTGGGGATGCGGGCGAAGTTCCGCTGGACGAGGTCGAGCGGCAGCCCGGTGATGTCGGCCACATGCTGGCTCGCCGTCCGGCCGCCTTGCTCCAGCCCGCTGGCGATAGCCGTGAGGTAGTCGCCGAGCGCATAATGCTCGACCTCGGCGAGCTTCTCGCGCATCGCATCGCCGCCGACGCCTTCGGCCCGCAGCCGCACCGCCGCCAGCGAGGGGAGTTCGAGCGCCCAATGCAGCGGCTCGAATTCGTCGGGCTGGACAAGCATGAACTCCAGCGCCGGCGAGATCAGCACGATGCCGTTCGGACTGATGCCGATATCCTCTTGCAGCGTCCTGGCCAGCAGCGCCGCGCGGAACCCGCCATAGCTTTCCCCGGCGAGGAAGAGCGGAGATCCGGTGCGGCCGTTCTGCGCGAGGTAGAGCCGGATGAAGGCTCCCATCGAACTGGCATCCTGGTTGACGCCCCAGAAATCATGCGTGTTCTGGCCTGGTGCCTCGCGGCTGTAGCCGGTCCCGACCGGATCGACGAAGACCAGGTCGGTCATGTCGAGCCAACTGTCCGGATTGTCGACGAGTTTTTGCGGCGAAGGCAGGAATTCCCCGTCGGTTCCGGTGGTGATTATGCGCGGGCCGAGGGCACCGAGATGCAGATAGGCGGATGCCGCTCCCGGTCCGCCGTTGAAGACGAAGGTGATGGGGCGCGGCGAGCCTTCCGCGGCGTCCGCCGGCGCCCGTTGCGTGTAGGCGACATAGAAGATCTCCGCCGTGACCTCGGCCTTGCCCGAAAGCAGCGACAGCGTGCCGGCCTTTGCCTGATAGTCCAGCTTGCGCCCGGCGAGCTGGATCGAATGGCTGGTGGTCTGCGGTTCCGGCAGCAGCGACAGCACGCCGCCCGTTGGTGCCGGCCGCTCCGCTGTTTGGGACAGGCCAGGCTGCGCGAAGACGGCAAGCATCAGGAGGATGAAGCAGATCAGTTTCAACTTAAACGGCATGACGCCTCCGCGAGAACGCTTGTCGCATAGCTATAGCCGATGCGATCGAAGTCAAAGGAAAGGCTTATCTGGTTGAAGATGGATCGCCTGCCGTCAGGGCAACGAATCCGGGTCAGCGGATTCCTTCGGAGCCTTCGCCGGCGCGCTGTTGATGGAACGTTGAACGAAAAAACCCGCCTGTGCGGCGCATCCCTGGCGCAACTCAGCACCATAACCAAATATCTACCATAGCTGCACTCACCTGTCAAGAAAAAATTCCTATCGCGGGAGATACAGGCACAACCCGGCTGGCCGTCGCCAGCCCTCGTTAACGCCACATGTCGGAACGCTCCGGCCAGGTCAGCCAACAGCCCGATTTCGGCTCGAATTCGCCAGGTGCTCGAAACCCATCCTGTTTCGGCTTCGTCGGAAGGGTGCGTGGCATTGCGAAGTCACCGGGAATGGAACGATGGCATTTGCGGATCAGACGGTTTTGGGAACCCGTCCGTCAATGTCCCATTTGGGACATCGGCCAGCCAGCAGCGGCTGGCCTGTATCTTGGCGGGAATGAATATCGTTTGCTTTCCCGTATGATCGGGCCACTCTTGGCGAGTGGCACATGCGAACAGAGACAGTCGACGAAAGGGGCAGCGAAATGGATGCGACCGAACTGAAGGCGATGCAGGCGCCGCTGAAGCAGGCCTATCGCGACGACGCTTCGCGCGCGCTGATCACGCTCAAGGCCAAAGGCTCGATCGACGACCGGTCGGTGGCCTGCAAGGTGGAGACGGGCAGGGCGCTGGCGATTGCCGGCCTGCATCCGGCCACCGGCGGTTCAGGGCTCGAACTCTGCTCGGGCGACATGCTGCTTGAGGCATTGGTGGCTTGTGCCGGCGTGACTCTGAAGGCCGTGGCGACGGCACTCGAATTCAAGCTCGGCGCCGCCACGGTGGAAGCCGAGGGCGACCTCGATTTTCGCGGCACGCTCGGCGTCGCCAAGGATGCGCCGGTCGGCTTTCGCGCCATTCGGCTCAACTTCGATCTCGACACGGATGAGCCGCAGGAGCGCATAGACTCGCTGCTGAAGCTGACCGAGCGCTATTGCGTGGTGTTCCAGACCATCAACAGCAAGCCGGAGCTGACGGTTTCAGCGCGGCGCTGACGTGGCCAATCTCCTCCCTTGAGGGGGAGATCACGCTCGTTACTGCGCCGCCGGCTCTTCGGCGTCGCCCTCGTCGGTAAAGGGCGAGGCGCTCGGCACGCATTGCACCGACCAGCCGGCCGGCGTCGGCTGCTTCTGATATTCGGTGATGGCGGCGGTGCATTGTTCGCGCTTGTCGAAGGTGCTGGGCAGCACGACCATGCCGCCTTGCGGGCCGGCGATTACCAGATACCAGACCAACGCTGCGGTCGTAGCCATGAGTATTTCCCTATTCTGCCCGGACGGGCGCTTGTTGCGGGAGTCGGTACGATCCTACCAACTCCGCGGAAATGACGAAAGCATGACCGCGGCGCAGCCTTTCGCCTTTGATCACGGCCGCGTGATGATAGGGCTGTTTATCCGGGCCACTCAGTTCGGCGAAAGCATGCAGCTATTCGGGCTGGCGGTAGGCGACGAAGCGATTGTGCTTGGCCTGGAAGATCAGCCCTGTCTCTTTCAGGTCGGGGCTGGCCAGAGGCAAGATGCGCTTGGCGACTTCCGACGGGTGCGGCAGCGTTGCCGCATCCTCGCCGGGAACGGCTTGCGCCCGCATGGCCGTGCGGGTAGCGCCCGGATCGGCCGCGTTGACGCGCAGCGGCAGATTTTGCGTCTCATGCGCCCAGGACCGCATCATGGTTTCGACCGCCGCCTTCGACGCAGCGTAAGGTGCCCAGAAGGCGCGCGCCGAATGCGCCGCGTTGGAGGACAGGATGATGGCCCGGCCCGCATCCGAAAGCCGGAGCAGCGGGTCGACCGAGCGGATCATCCGCCAGGTCGAGGTGACGTTGATGGTCATCACCTTCTCGAAGGTTTTCGCTTCGACATGGCCGATCGGCGAGATGACGCCGAGCACGCCGGCATTGGCGACGAGAATGTCGAGCTTGCCCCAGCGCTCATGGATGGCGCCACCCAACCGGTCGATGCCGGGCATGTCGGCGAGATCGAGCGGCACCAGCGTTGCTTCGCCCTTGCCGGTTTTGGCGTGTTCGGCCTTGATCTGGTCGTCGAGTTCCTCCAGCCCGCCGACGGTACGGGCGACGGCGATGACATGCGCGCCGGCGGCGGCCAGTTCCCTGGCGATGAAATAGCCGATACCGCGCGAGGCGCCGGTGACGACCGCGACGCGGCCGGTAAGGTCGAGGGGAGGGGCGGGGATCATGCGATAGCTTCCATGAGTGCGCGCGAAAACACCCCCTCTGGCGAAGGCAAATATTGGTCCAGCAATCCTAAGCCCCGCTCGTCGCCAGCAGCGACAGCGTGCGCACATTGTCGTGGCCTTCGAAGTCGAGCAGGCGGGTCGGATACTGGCCGGTGAAGCAGGCGTCGCAGAATTGCGGCTGATCGTTGTCGCGGCTGGCCTCGCCGACGGCGCGGTAAAGCCCGTCGATGGTCAGGAACCCGAGCGAATCGACACGAATGAACTCGGCCATCTCTTCCACCGACATGCGCGACGCCAGCAGCTTCGACTTTTCCGGCGTGTCGACGCCGTAGAAGCAGGAGGCGCGTGTCGGCGGCGAGGCGATGCGCATGTGCACTTCCTTGGCGCCGGCGTCGCGCACCATCTGCACGATTTTCTGGCTGGTGGTGCCGCGCACGATGCTGTCGTCGACCAGCACCACGCGCTTGCCCTCGATCATGCGGCGGTTGGCATTGTGCTTCAGCTTGACGCCCATGTGGCGGATCGAATCGCCCGGCTGGATGAAGGTGCGGCCGACATAGTGATTGCGGATGATGCCGAGCTCGAAGGGAATGCCGGCGGCTTGCGAGAAGCCGATCGCCGCCGGCGTGCCGGAATCCGGCACCGGCACGACGATGTCGGCATCGACCGGGTTTTCCTGCGCCAGCTCCGCACCGATGCGCTTGCGCACCTCATAGACGTTGCGGCCTTCGACCGAAGAGTCCGGGCGTGCGAAATAGACATATTCGAAGATGCAGAAGCGGGTCTTCTGCGGCTCGAACGGGAATAGGCTTTCAATGCCCTTCGAGGTGACGACGACCATCTCGCCGGGCTTCAGGTCGCGCACGAAGCGCGCGCCGATAATGTCGAGCGCGCAGGTCTCTGAAGCAAGGATCCAGGCGCCGTCGAGATCGCCGAGCACCAGTGGGCGGATGCCGAGCGGATCGCGGCAGCCGATCATCTTCTTGGCCGTCATCGCCACCAGCGAGAAGGCGCCCTCGACCTGCCGCACCGCGTCGATGAAGCGCGAGTTCAGATCGCGCTCCTTGCTGGTCGCGACGAGGTGCAGGAGCGTCTCGGTATCGGAGGTGGACGAGAAGATCGCGCCTTGCTTCTGCAGCGCGCGCTGTACGGTCATGGCGTTGGTGAGATTGCCGTTGTGGGCAACCGCAAAGCCGCCGTCCGCCAGTTCGGCGAAGAAGGGCTGTATGTTGCGCATACCGGCGCCGCCGGTCGTGGCGTAGCGGGTATGGCCGATGGCGCGATTGCCTTGCAGGCTGTCGATGACGCGCTGCTTGGTGAAAGTGTCGCCGATCAGGCCGACATGGCGTTCGACATGGAACTGGGTGCCGTCATAGGAAACGATGCCTGCCGCTTCCTGGCCGCGATGCTGCAGCGCGTGCAGGCCCAGCGTGACGATGGCTGCCGCGTCCTGCCGGCCGAAAATACCGAACACACCGCATTCGTCGTGGAAGTGATCGTCAGCCTCGGCGGAAAGCACGTCGTCTGCGTCTGCCATCTTAAGCTCCGCTAAAATCGCCATATAAGGCCGGTTCGCACCGAAAGCAACGCGTTCCGCGCAGCCGTTCACACCACCGGCGTTTTCCGGCGTCCGATTCCGGCGTCAATTCGCCGGGGCTGCCGGCGCCGGAGTGGCCGGCGCGTTGTCCGCGGGCGGTGTCTCGGTGTCGTTGTCGTCTGGCGCCGGCGCATTGGCGTCGTCGCCGCCGGCAGGGGCATCCGTAGCCGGTGCGCCCGGCGCCAAGGGCGTCTCGGTGGCCGGCTGATTCGGATTGAGCTTCTTGAGGATGGCGTTTTCCGGATCCTCCGGCAGCAGGCTTTCGAGCTTGGCGCCGATCTGTTCCAGCAGCGGCCGCGACTTGGCTTCCGTGACCCAGGCTGGGGCCTTGGCGCCGGCCAGCCAGTTGAAGAACAGCAGTGCGACCGCGACGACCAGGATGCCGCGCGCCGCGCCGTAAAGGAAACCGAGCGTGCGGTCGAGTGCGCCGATCCTGGAATCGATGATCCAGTCGGCGAGCTTCATGGTGATGACCGAGACGACGATCAGCGCGACGATGAAGACGACGCCGGCCGAGGCCGCCATGGCGATCTTCTCATTGTCGATATACGGCGCGAGATAAGGCAGGACCGGCTTGTAGAAGAAAAAGGCCGCCGCCGCTGCCGCGGCCCAGGACACGACCGAGAGAACCTCCCGCGAAAAACCGCGAACCATGGCGAGCATCGCCGAGACCAGGGTGAAGCCGACGAGGATTCCGTCAAGCAGCGTAATCGGCATGTCTTTCGCCCCACTCCGATTTCTCTTTCACGACCCGGCGGGCCGCGTCACTCTTCATCGTTGGCGCGGCTGCGCCGCGATCCGGCTATACGCGCCACGAGGTCGGCAAGCTCGCTGGGCTGGAAAGCGCCGGCCCCTATCCCCCCGGCTCCATTGCCACCAGCAAGGTCTCCACTGCCCGAGGGCAGAACCGCACTTCCGAAACCCAGCTTTTCGGCTTCCTTGAGGCGCTGCTGCGCATGCGCAACCGGCCTCACCGCGCCCGAAAGGCTGATTTCGCCGAAATAGACGCAATCGGCGGGAAGGGCAAGACCGGTGAGCGAGGAAACCAGTGCGGCGGCAACCGCGAGATCGGCCGCGGGCTCGCTGATGCGATAGCCGCCGGCGACATTGAGATAGACGTCATGCTGGCCGAAGCGAACGCCGCAATGCGCCTCCAGCACCGCCAGGATCATCGACAGCCGGGCACCGTCCCAGCCGACCACGGCCCGGCGCGGCGTGCCGAGCGAGGATTGCGCGACCAGTGCCTGGATCTCGACCAGCACTGGCCTTGTCCCCTCCATGCCGGCGAAAACCGCGGCACCCGGTGATTTCGCATGGCGTTCGCCAAGGAAAAGCTCGGACGGATTGGCGACCTCACGCAAGCCCTTGTCCGACATTTCGAAGACGCCGATCTCGTCCGTCGGCCCGAAGCGGTTCTTCACCGTGCGCAAGATGCGGTAATGATGGCCGCCTTCGCCCTCGAAATAGAGCACGGCGTCGACCATGTGCTCGACGACGCGCGGGCCGGCGATCTGGCCTTCCTTCGTGACGTGGCCGACGAGAACGATCGCCGCCCCTGTGGATTTCGCATAGCGGATCATCGCCTGGGCGGCGGCGCGAACCTGGGTGACCGTGCCCGGGGCCGAATCGGCGAGATCGGTCCACAGCGTCTGGATGGAATCGAGGATGACCAGATCCGGGCGCTTGCCGTCGGCTATGGTCGCCAGGATGTCCTCGACATTGGTCTCGGCCGCCAGTTCCACTGGCGACGAGGCGACGCCGAGCCGCTGGGCGCGCAGCCTGATCTGCGCGACGGCCTCTTCGCCCGAGACATAGACGATGCGGTGGCCCCTGGAGGCAAGGGCGGCCGCCGCCTGGGTGAGCAGCGTCGACTTGCCGATGCCGGGATCGCCGCCGACCAAAAGCGCCGAGCCGCGCACGAAACCGCCGCCGGTGGCGCGGTCGAGTTCACCGATGCCCGAGACGATGCGCGGTGCATCCTCGATGTCTCCGGAAAGCGTGGTCAGCACCACCGCGCGGCCCTTGCGGGCGTTGCGCGTGTTGGCCGGGCCGGAACCGATGCCGCCGGAAGTGCCTTCCTCGACCAGCGTGTTCCACTCGCCGCAGCCATCGCATTTGCCGGCCCAGCGCTGATGCACCGATCCGCAGTTCTGGCAGATGAACTGGACGCGCGATTTAGCCACGCTGTTACCTTCTCGCCCGCTGGCGGGCGCCGCGATCCTTCGCGCCCCCCTCTGTCCTGCCGGACATCTCCCCCACGAGGGGAGAGATTGGCCGTCGCCCACGCCGATGCTCTTTTTTGCAATGCTGAAAATTGGCGAAATCCGACGCGCAGTCCGATCTCCCCCCTCGTGGGGGAGATGTCCGGCAGGACAGAGGGGGGCGCCGTAAAGCGTTGTCCGGCATCTTTGCTGGAAAGTCGGACAAGCGGCTACTCAAACCTCTCCGCGATGTGGTGTTCCTCCGCGAGATCGGAGAAGCGGGTGAATTCGCCGTGGAAGGCGAGCGTGACCGAGCCTGTCGGGCCGTGGCGCTGCTTGGCGACGATCACCTCGGCCTTGCCGCGCATCTCGTTCATCTCGTTTTCCCACTTGACGTATTCTTCCGTGCCAAGCTTCGGCTCCCGGTTCTTGAGGTAATATTCCTCGCGGTAGACGAACATCACGACGTCGGCGTCCTGCTCGATCGACCCGGATTCACGCAGGTCGGAGAGCTGCGGGCGCTTGTCCTCGCGGCTTTCGACCTGGCGCGACAGCTGCGACAGCGCGATGATCGGCACGGCGAGTTCCTTGGCCAGTGCCTTGAGGCCGGTGGTGATCTCGGTGATTTCCTGTACGCGGTTCTGCGAAGACTTGGCGCTCGAACCCTGCATCAGCTGGATATAGTCGATGACGATCAGGTCGAGGCCGCGCTGGCGCTTCAGGCGACGGGCGCGGGCCGAGAGCTGGGCGATCGAGATACCGCCGGTCTGGTCGATGAACAGCGGGATCTTCTGCATGGTCTGCGAACAGGCGACAAGCTTTTCGAAGTCCATTTCGGTGATTTCGCCGCGGCGGATCTTCGAAGACGAGATTTCGGTCTGTTCGGAAATGATGCGGGTAGCGAGCTGTTCGGACGACATTTCGAGCGAGAAGAAGCCGACGACACCGCCATTGGCGGCCTTGAACGAGCCATCGGCTTGCTGGGCCGGCTCGTACATCTCGGCAATGTTGAAGGCGATGTTGGTGGCGAGCGATGTCTTGCCCATGCCTGGACGGCCGGCGATGATGATCAGATCGGACGACTGCAGGCCGCCCATGCGGCGGTCGAGATCGCGCATGCCGGTAGCGAGACCCGACAGATGGCCGTCACGCATATAGGCGGCGTTCGCCATGTCCACCGCGGTCTTGACCGCGTCGGTGAAGCTCTCGAAGCCGCCATCATAGCGCCCGGTCTCGGCCAGTTCGAAAAGGCGGCGTTCGGCGTCCTCGATCTGCTCGGAAGGCGACATGTCGACCGGCGCGTCATAGGCGATATTGACCATGTCCTCGCCGACGGTGATCAACGCCCGGCGTGTGGCCAGATCGTAGATGGCGCGGCCGTAGTCGGTGGCGTTGACGACGGTGACGGCTTCCACGGCCAGCCGCACGACATATTGCGCCACGGTCATGTCGCCGACCTTTCCGTCGGCGGGCAGGAAGGTCTTCAAGGTGATCGGCGTCGCGACCTTGCCCATGCGGATGAGCTCGGCCGCCACCTCGAAGATTTTTCTGTGCAGCGGCTCGTAAAAATGACCCGGCTTGAGGAAGTCCGAGACACGGTAGAAGGCATCGTTGTTGACAAGGATGGCGCCGAGCAGTGCCTGCTCCGCCTCGATGTTGTTTGGTGCCTCGCGATAGAGCGGTTGCTCCGCGACGCCGAATTTTCGCGCTGCCTCAGCCATGATGTCCCCAATTTCGATCCCGGCTTCTCGATATCAGAATGGGAAAATTCAGTGCTGACTTATCTGCAACAGTTACTACCCAACCAACTTTGATGCCCACTGTTCACAGGAGGGCTACACCGTCCACAGGACATAATTCCCGTGCTCCGATTCCGGTTGACTTGGCAAGGTCATGATTCTCGATGATTTAGAACAAAAAGAGAACAAAGTCAAATGCCAAGATTTGGCTCTAAACGGAATCGCCCCAGTCTCGCCGCCGCGCCACCTTGAACAGTTCGCCGTCGCGTTTGGTGAAGAGTTTTTCGTCGGCGCGGCCGTCCGGCTCGCACAGCTTGAGCAAAACCTTGCCGGAGCCGGATTTCGGTGGTGCGAGAACCCGCGCCTGACGGGAAGCGGCTGGTTGCCGCGAGGCGGCGACATAGATGAACTTCTCGTCTTCCCACGGCACTTCGGCGTCCTTGGACAGCCGGTGCAGGCGCGAGCGGGCGACGCGCCGCGAAAAATGGCACCAGTCGGGCGCGATGAGCGGGCAGGGGGCTTCGTGCGGGCAAGGTGCCAGCACATGCGCGCCCGCTTCGATCAGTTGCCGGCGAACCGCGAGGACACGCTGCCAGCCCGCCGGCGTGCCCGGCTCCACGATCAGCAGCGTGTCTGTCGTGAGCTGCCACAGCCGGTCGACCATTTTGGGCAAAGATGCCGGCGCGATCTCATCGAGCACATAGGCGCAGGTGACGAGGTCTGCCGGCCGCAGGTCGGCAAGATCGATGGTGACGTCGCCGGCCTGCCAGACGGTCCGCGCCGCGATTGCATCGGCGGCGAGCGTCTCGCCCACCTTGCGCACCGCAGCACTCGCTTCCAGCAATGTTGCCTGTTCGAGCTCGGGCCAGAGATCGCTCGTGGCCCAAAGCACCGTGCCCGGGCCGGCGCCGACATCGAGCAGGGTTTTCGGCGCGAATTCCGGCCGGGCCTCGTTCAGTGCATCGAGGCTGGCGCGGACCGCTGCATAAGTCGCCGGCAGCCGGGTGGCCAGGTAGGCTTTGACCGCCATTTCCTGCGCCATGTGAAAGCGGCCGTCGCGCAGCTCGGCGCGGTAGCGGTCGGAGAGCGTTTTCGCCGCCTGTTTCAGCTCCGGCAACGGCACTTTTTCGAGGATGCGGTCGACAGCCTGTCGAAGCGGGATGGGCAGTTCCACGGTTATACCCCTCGCGGTGCGAGCAGGATGACCGAGGCACCGGCCAGGCACAGCGCCGCGCCGCCAAGATCCCAGCGGTCGGGCCGCACGCCTTCCATCAGCCACAGCCAGCCAAGCGAGGCCGCAATGTAGATGCCGCCATAGGCGGCATAGGCGCGGCCGGCGGCATTGGTGTCGACCAGCGCCAGAAGCCAGGCGAACAGAAGCAGCGAGACGAAGCCCGGCGCCAGCCATAGCGACGATTTCTCCAGCCGCCACCAGGCCCATACCGAAAAGCAGCCGGCGATCTCGGCCAGTGCGGCGGCGGCATAGAGGAGATAGGTCATGGAAAAAGGCCTCGTGACGGTCACGAGGCCTTTGTCGGGGCACGGGCCTGCGATGGCAAGCACCAATGGCGAAAGCGTGCTGTTGCTACTCCGCCACCTTGCGGCGCCGGGCGGGCTTGGCCGGCTTTTCGACGGGCGCCGGTTCGCGGCGTCCCATGTCGCGCATGTCCAGCGCCTTTTCGCATTTGGCCATATAGTCGCGCGTCGTCGGCAGCGTGTCGTTCTTCTTGGCGAGCTGGATCTGGAAGATGACCAGGTCCTGCCAGCGGAAAGCTGCTTCCGATGCGGCCAGGTAGAATTCCCACATGCGGCAGAAGCGTTCGTCGTAGATCGCCTTGGCCTTGTCGCGGTTTGCCGCGAAGCGCTGGCCCCAGTGCTTCAGCGTGTCGGCATAGTGGAGCCGCAGGATCTCGATGTCGGTGACCACCAGGCCGGACTTCTCGATCGCCGGCAGCACTTCCGACATTGCCGGGATGTAGCCGCCCGGGAAGATGTATTTGCGGATGAAGGCGCTGGTCGCCCACGGCACCCCCGAGCGGCCGATCGTGTGCAGAAGCATGACGCCGTCCGGCTTGAGCAATGTCGCGCTCTTTTCGAAGAAGGTGCGGAAGTGGTTGACGCCGACATGCTCGAACATGCCGACCGAAACGATGCGGTCGAAACGTTCGTTGAGTTCGCGGTAATCCTTCAGCTCGAAATGGACGTGGCTTTCCAGGCCCTGCGCGTGCGCCCGGTCGGTGGCCACGCCATGCTGTTCGGTCGACAGCGTCACACCTTGCACGTCGACGTCGAAGGCCTTGGCGAGATAGAGGCCGAGCCCGCCCCAGCCGGAGCCGATGTCGAGCACCGTCTGCCCCGCCTTCAGCCTGAGCTTGGCGGCGATGTGGCGCTTCTTGGCGGCCTGCGCCTCGTCGAGCGTCATGTCCGGCTGCTCGAAATACGCACAGGAATACTGCATGTCCTCGTCGAGGAAGAGCCGATAGAGCTCGCCCGAAAGATCGTAGTGGCGCTGCACGTTGCGGCGCGAGCGCGAAGCGGTGTTGATTTGCTGCAGGCGGCGGAAAGCGTGGCGCAGGCCTTCGATGGCCTTCGACCAGGTGGCGTCGATGCCGCCGCTGCCCATGTTCTGGAAGGCGATGCGCATCACGCCCAGCACCCCGCCTTCGAGAATGTCGAGTTCGCCGTCCATGTAGGCTTCCGGAACCGCCAGCATGGGATCGAAGGTGATGGCGCGCTCGGCATGCGCGGTCTTGATGTGCATGTGCACCGGCTCGCCGCTGCCGTCACCGAAAATCACCGACGCGCCCTTGGGGCCGGTTACCTTGAGATTGCCGGTGCGCACCAGGCGATCGAGAACGCGCTTCAACAGAATATTCATGACCTAATGTCCCCTCTCGGTACTCTGCATCAATATATAGGGTTTCGAAAAGTTCCTTTTGGCACAAAAATGCCCGGGCGAGAGGCCCGGGCATTAGTCCAGAACAAACTGGCACTGGCAAGATGACCCGAGCGCCCGGTCCGGCGCTAGGATCGCATGCGATCAGGCGTTGTCTTCGCCGCCTTCGAACTCGCTGTTCGGGTCGAAGAAGTTTTCCGGCCGGGCGTTGTCGTTGATGTCTTCGCCATAGATGGCTTCGGCGGTGGTCAGCGTCTCGCCCTTGGCCTGGCGCTCGGCTTCGTCCGCCGTGCGGGCGATGTTGAGCGTGATCGTGACTTCGACTTCCGGATGAAGCGCGATCGCCACGTTGGTGACGCCGATGGTCTTGATCGGCTGGTTGAGCAGGATCTGGTTGCGGTTGATCGAAAAACCTTCCGCCGTCAGCAGATCGGCGATGTCGCGCGTCGACACCGAACCGTAGAGCTGGCCGGTTTCGCCGGCCGAGCGAACGGCGACGAAGCTCTTGCCGTCGAGCTGTTCGGCGACCTGGCTGGCTTCCGACTTTCGCTCGAGGTTACGGGCTTCGAGCTGGGCGCGCTGGCCTTCGAACTTCTTCTTGTTGGCCTCGTTGGCGCGCAGCGCCTTGCCCTGCGGCAGCAGGAAATTGCGGGCAAAGCCGTCCTTGACCTTGACGGTCTCGCCCATCTGGCCGAGGCGGGAAACGCGTTCGAGAAGAATGACTTCCATGGTTTTGTTCCTTTCAGGTTGGGCACCAATCATCAAGATCGGCGCCAATTCTCACGGAACAGGTCAGGAAGCTCGGGCGCCTTGGCGCCGGTATCGCTGTCCTGCCTGTCCAGGCAGTTAGGATCTCTTTTGAAATCCAACTCGGGATTTTGGTTCGAACCGATCGCGCCCGTCGCGATCGGTAGAAAAGCAGGCGGCAAAACCGCCCGCTTGGGTAGGAATTAGCGGACCACGTAGGGCAGCAAACCGAGGAAGCGGGCGCGCTTGATCGCCTTGGCGAGTTCACGCTGCTTCTTCTGGCTGACGGCGGTGATGCGCGACGGCACGATCTTGCCGCGCTCGGAAATGTAGCGCTGCAGGAGACGCACGTCCTTGTAGTCGATCTTGGGCGCGTTGGCGCCGGAGAACGGGCAGGTCTTGCGGCGGCGATGGAACGGGCGCCGGGTCGGGATCTGGTTGATGTCGACCATTATTCTGCCCCCCCTTCAAAGCCTTCGCGCGGACGGCGCGGACCACGATCGCCACCGGCGTCGCCGAAGCTGCGCGGCGGACGATCGCCGCGGTCGCCGCGATCACGGTCGCCGAACGAGCGCGGACCACGGTCGCCACGGTCACGGTCGCCGAAGCCGCCGCGTTCCGAGCGCTCTTCGCGCTTCTGCATCATGGCGGAGGGGCCTTCTTCATGCGCCTCGACCTTGATGGTCAGGAAACGCAGCACGTCTTCGGACAGGCCCATCTGGCGCTCCATCTCGTTGAGCGCTGCCGGCGGGCAGTTAAGGTCCATCAGCGTGTAGTAGGCCTTCCGGTTCTTGTTGACCCGGTAGGTGAGGGACTTCAGTCCCCAGTTCTCGACCCGTCCGACCGACCCGCCATTAGCGGAGATGACACCCTTGTACTGTTCGACAAGCGCATCGACCTGCTGCTGCGAGAGGTCCTGCCGGGCAAGAAACA
The DNA here is from genome assembly GCF_040322415.1 of Mesorhizobium sp. M0152. Taxonomy (NCBI): domain Bacteria; kingdom Pseudomonadati; phylum Pseudomonadota; class Alphaproteobacteria; order Hyphomicrobiales; family Phyllobacteriaceae; genus Mesorhizobium; species Mesorhizobium sp. M0152. Next base: position 40,274 of record NZ_JAMYTH010000022.1, on the reverse strand, counting down.
CATGTTCGTAAAGAGCCATTATGTCTTTTCGCCTTTCTTCGTTTCTCTCCCGGTTCCCGGCGGCAAAAGCCTCTGCAACTTCTCTGACCCGCAAACCCTAGAAGGGCAGGGGGAAGAAAGGAGCATGACGAGACGGTCGAGAGCGGAGACACGGGAGGCGGAAGCGCTTCTGGCTTCACACGAAGGTTTTCGAAAAAACCTCCGGCCCTCCGTTCAGCCCCCAGCTGGGACCGGCAGATTGAGGGCGTCTATATAGCAATCCGCGGGGAAGACAAGGGCAAGCGACAGGGCAAGCGGTGTTGCTGATGTCGCACGGTCGGCCAATCGGATAGCTGCAACGGCAAGATTTTGCGAAACCAAGCCTTAACCACCATGTCAGGTTGTACAGGGTTGAGGCGTGGCATCAACCGGTGATTCATCATGACAGGCGCAAAAGGCGACGTCCCGTGGTCGGAACGGGAAGCCAAGCATTTCCGGGGGTAAGGATGCTTCTCAATAAGTTCTGGCGCTCGACGAGCGGCAATTTTGCACTTGTGCTGGCAATGGGCCTGCCGGCCATCTTGACGGCTGTCGCCTTCGCAACCGATGTCTCCACCCTCATGCGGGCCAAGAGCAATCTGCAGAATGCGCTGGATGCGGCGAATCTCGCCTCCTCGCATCTTGGCGATCTCGAGATCACGCGCACCGACGCTTTCGGCCGCTATTTCCAAGCCAACATCGCCGAGCATGGCGAACTCGCCAACGCCCAGGCCACGCTGACCGTCGACAGGGGGGTCAACTTCGTCACGACGAAGGCGGTCGCCTCGGCGGACGTCAACCTGAACTTCGCCTTCCTGTTCGGCAACAGCAAGCACATCCAGGTCGATGCCGCCGCCACGGAATCGAACAATCAGCTCGAAGTGGTGCTGGTGCTGGACAATACCGGCTCGATGGCCGGCGCCCGCATGAACGCATTGAGGACGGCGACGAAATCGTTGCTCGACACCCTCGAAGCGGCAAAATCGCCGACACGCGATGTCCGGGCCTCGCTGGTTCCATTCGTCACGGCCGTCAACGTCAACGGCGACGAGTTCGACCCATCCTGGATCGACATGGACGGCAAGTCTTCCACCAACGGCGTCAATTTCCCGGTCATCAAGGGCACACGTCCCAATCACATGGCGCTGTTCAAGCAGCTCAAGAAGACCGGATGGACCGGGGCTGGATGGAACGGCACCGGATGGAAAGGCTGCGTCGAGGCGCGGCCGGGCGCCTACAACATCTCCGACGCCGCGCCCGACTCGGCCAAGCCCGACACGCTGTTCGTTCCGTATTTCGCACCGGATGATCCGGAAATTGCCCAGGCGCCGTCGAGTTCCTACGGCAATTCCGCCAAATACTACAACAATTCCTATCTCGATGACGTCAGCGACAAGACCAAGCTCTATAAGCAGGACGCCAACATTCTCGGAATCGATCTCAGCGGGACTACCGGCGATCCCGACAAGGAAAAGGTCGCCAAATATGTTGCGCCAGCCAAGGAGATCATCACCGAGACGGGCTCCACCATCACTGTCGGCCCGAACCGCGCGTGCCCCACGCCCGTCGTCCCCCTCACCGACGATTTCGACAAGCTGCGCAAGGCGGCAAGCGCAATGACCGAGTGGAACGGTTCGGGTACCAATGTCTCCGAAGGCCTGTCGTGGGGCATGCGGGTGCTGTCGCCCAGCCCACCCTACACCGGTGGAGCGCCGTGGAAGACGCCCGGCGTGAGCAAGATCGTGCTGTTGCTCACCGACGGAGAGAACGTCGTCTATGGCGCCAGCGAACAGCCGGCGACGAAGTCGGATTACACATCCTATGGTTATCTGGCGGGTGGCCGTTTCGGATCGGACAACCAGACCACCGCGGCGCGCAATGTCGACGGCTGGACCAAAGGCGTTTGTACGCAATTGAAGAACGAGGGCGTGCAGATCTACACCATGGTGCTGCAATCCGACACCGCGGCCAACCGCGCACTTTACAGCGCATGCGCCTCGGATCCGAGCGGCTATTATGCCGTCAACGATCCGAACAAGCTGCCAAATGTGTTCCTGGAGATCGCCAACAAGTTCTCGAAACTCCAGCTGACGAATTGAAATCGACCCGGGAGGTGCGGCGGCAGTCCTCGATGGATCGGGAATTCAACTCGTGTGGGCGACAGCCTTGCCGACCGTTTCGGGGAAGAAGTCGGGCGCCGCGTGGCGCTTGCCGAACATCATGTCGTACTGAATGAACCGGAAATCGCGTATCGTCGGGTCGATCTCCTTCTGCCGCGACCAATCCGACGTGGCCTCGCCGGTCGGGGTCAGCAGCAGGTTGCGGTCGACCACGCGATAGTGTTCCCGCATCTCGCCCAGGAAGCCCGTGTAATAAGGGTGGGTGATGCCCGCGGTGGTGAGGATATGATAGGGCAGGAATGCGGGGCTCACCGCGCCCAGGTTCTCGACTGGACCGGAGCGGTTCGACCAGATGACCAGCGGTGTCTGGTGATGGTCAAGGGCGGCTTCCGGCGTCGGCTCCTTGCGTGGCGCGACGTTGTCCTTCAGGAAGCCGGTCTCGACATACACCGGCCCCAACGGCGGCAGATGGTCACCGAAGAAGGCGAGAACCGTCGGCCGCTCGCGCTTCTTGGCCCATTCGACAAGGCGTTCGAGGCCGCGGTCCGCGTCGGCTGAACCCTCGGCGTAGGAAAGCAGCGAATCGCGCGCCCACTGGCTGATCGGTGCTTTCACCGTGTGGGTCGGATTGTAATAGCGGTTGGGCTCGTAAGGGCCATGGTTCTGCAGGCTGACAGCGAAGAAGAACACTGGTTGGTCGCTGCTGTCGGCCTCGCGGATGATCTCGTCGGTCATCGCGGCGTCCGATGCCAGCGGTCCGCGCTTTTCCATGGGCGGCAGCGTCTCTTCCGACTTGAAGTCGTTGAAACCGAAATCGGCGTAGACCGCGCCACGGTTCCAGAACCAGTTGGTGCCTGGATGGATGGCGCGCGCCTTGTAGCCTTCGCTCTTCAGGAAGGTCGCCATCGAAGGCGTTGGCGTGCGCACATATTGCTGGTAGGGGATGCTGCCGGCCGGCAGGAAGGCGTTCGAGAAGCCGGTCAGCGCCTCGAATTCGATGTTGGCGGTCATGCCGCCGAATTCAGGCGAGAACATCGAGCCGGAACGCAGCGACCGCACGGTGGAAATGGGATCCGGGGTGATGGTGACGCCGGGCAGCGTGGTTGGATCCCAGAAGGATTCGCTCATGACGATGATGATGTCGGGTTTTTCGTCGGGTACCGAAGCGGTCACCGGTGGCCGGTCGATCGCCGCGATTGCCTTGTCGGAATATCCCGGCGGCGCCGACACATGCGCCATCGGCACGTTGAGCGCGAAGGCGAGCGCAAAACCGTTGGAGGCATAGTTTTCCTTCTGGTCCCACATGATCGGGATGATCTGCAGCCGGTCGCGGGTCCATGAAAACGTGGCGTAGTCCATGATCGAGACGAAAAAGGCAAGCAACGGCACCGCCAGCGTCAGCCGGGCCAGGCGGCCCTTGCGGCTGAGTGCTGGAACCTTGCGGCGCCAGAGCCGCCAGCCATAGACGAGCAGCGACAGGCCGGCGACGATGCCGGCGACCATTGCCAGCGCGGTCATCGGCCTGTCGCGCACTAGGAGCGGCAGCAGAGCGAAGATCTGGCGGGCGTAGAGGAAATCCGTCGGATAGAGCGGGTCGCCTAGATAATGCGATTTCTGGTGGCCGACGAAGGCCAGCGACAAGGTCAGCGGCGCGACGATCATCAGGCTCTGATGACTGCGGCCGAGCACGGCGTCGAGACCGATCAGAACCAGCGCGAAGACGACGATGGTGGTCCACCCCGGCTTGAGCGGCTGCAGGAAGAAGGAAACGGTGCCGGCGACATCGCCGCGAACGGTCAATTCAATGGCGAACACCAGGACAGCCGAGATCGCCAGGCTGATCAGCCCATAGCGGACGACCGGCCATCTCCGGCCCGGCAGATAGCCGGTGGACGGATCGTCTTCCAGGAACTGCGGCACGGCTTTGCCGGCGCGTTTCAAACTCTTGGCCACTTTCAACTTTCCCACCCAGCGACAAGCGCGTCACTCGATTGTCATGGAATTGTCACGCAAAGCTAGCGCCTGTGGCGAAAATAAGAAGAGCCAGCAAACGATTCGTGAGCGGTTTTCATCAGGAGTGATCGCCAAAAAGCCTTTTGGAACAGGCACTCGGCTTGCCATGCTGCCCCGCGAAGAAGCCGAACCGGGCTTGACTTGGCGGCCCGCCTTGCGTCACAGGCATGAAAAATCGTGTATCAGGCAAGCAGAACCAAGCCTCGGGAGCCCACGCATGGCCGTCGCATTCACCTTTCCGGGACAAGGCAGCCAGGCTGTCGGCATGGGCAAGGATCTCGCCGACGCCTTTCCCGAAGCACGCAGGGTTTTCCAGGAAGTCGACGATGCGCTCGGCGAGAACCTGTCGAAGCTGATCTGGGAAGGTCCCGAAGAGATCTTGACGCTCACGGCCAATGCCCAGCCCGCGCTGATGGCGGTTTCGCTGGCGGCGGTCAGGGCGCTGGAATCGCGCGGCTTCTCGCTGAAGGACAAGATCGCCTATGTCGCGGGTCATTCGCTGGGCGAATATTCAGCGCTCGCCGCCGCCGGTTTCGTTTCGGTCGCCGATGCCGCGCGGCTGCTGCGTATCCGTGGCAATGCCATGCAGGCGGCGGTGCCGGCCGGCGAGGGCGCCATGGCGGCGATCATCGGTTTGGAACAGGCGGATGTGGAAGCCGCCTGCGCCGAGGCCGCCAAAGGTTCCGTCTGCCAGGTCGCCAACGACAATGGCGGCGGCCAGCTGGTGATTTCGGGAGCCAAGGCCGCGGTCGAACTGGCGGCGAAACTGTGCACCGAGAAAGGCGCCAAGCGGGCGCTGATGCTGCAGGTGTCGGCGCCGTTCCATTCCGCGCTGATGACGCCGGCGGCCGAGATCATGCGCGAGGCATTGGCTGGCGTGGCCAAGGCCACGCCGGTGGTCCCGATCATCTCCAACGTCACCGTCACCCCAACGAACGACCCGGACGAGATCGCGCGCCGTCTGGTCGAGCAGGTGGTTGCCCGCGTGCGCTGGCGCGAGACGGTGGAGTGGTTCGGCGCAAACGACGTCACCACGCTTTACGAAGTCGGCGCCGGCAAGGTGCTTTCGGGGCTGGCCCGCCGCATCAACCGTGACATCGCCACCGCGGCGGTCGGCACCGCGGCCGAGGTCGAGGCGGCATTGGCGGCGCTTGCATAAAGTGCCGTTTGATCTCATCCCTATAGAGTGTGCTCTGTTCTCAATCAGGAGACAAAAATGTTCGAACTGACTGGCCGCAAGGCGCTCGTTACCGGCGCATCGGGTGGCATCGGTGAGGCGATCGCCAGGGTGCTGCATGCGCAGGGCGCGATCGTCGGCCTGCATGGCACGCGCATCGAGAAACTGGAGACACTGGCCAGCGAGCTGGGCGACCGGGTCAAGCTGTTCCCGGCCAATTTGTCGGACCGCGACGAAGTCAAGGCGCTCGGCCAGAAGGCGGAGGTCGATCTCGAGGGGGTCGACATCCTGGTCAACAATGCCGGCATCACCAAGGACGGCCTGTTCGTGCGCATGGCTGACGCCGACTGGGATAATGTTATCGAGGTCAACCTGACGGCCGTGTTCAGGCTGACGCGCGAACTCACCCACCCCATGATGCGTCGCCGCCACGGCCGCATCATCAACATCACCTCGGTGGTCGGCGTCACCGGCAATCCCGGCCAGACCAATTACTGCGCCTCCAAGGCCGGCATGATCGGCTTTTCCAAATCGCTGGCGCAGGAGATCGCCACCCGCAACATCACCGTCAACTGCGTCGCCCCGGGCTTCATCGAATCGGCGATGACCGACAAGCTCAACGACAAGCAGAAAGAGGCGATCATGGCGGCGATCCCGACGCGCCGCATGGGCAGCAGCGCCGAGGTCGCGTCCGCCGTCGCCTATCTCGCCTCCAATGAAGCGGCCTATGTCACCGGCCAGACCATCCATGTGAATGGCGGCATGGCGATGATCTGAATGAGGTTCCTGCGGCAAGGCTGCCGGCTTGTGAAAAGAGCCCATTTCGCCTTGGACCTGAGCCAATTTTCGTGTAATGCGGCCTGCAACCCGGCGGTTCGGGCAAAAACCGGTCCGTAGCCATTGCGTTACCGGCAGGACCATCTTTCAGCTTGATTAGCGGCATTCTGCCCGCTAACGAAGACAGACAACCAAAAGACGAGGATGCCCAAATGAGTGACACCGCAGAGCGCGTCAAGAAGATCGTCATCGAGCACCTTGGCGTCGATGCCGACAAAGTGACGGAGCAGGCGAGCTTCATCGATGATCTGGGCGCTGACAGCCTCGACACGGTTGAACTCGTCATGGCGTTCGAAGAAGAGTTCGGCGTCGAAATCCCCGATGACGCGGCCGAAACCATCCTGACCGTCGGCGACGCGGTGAAGTATATCGACAAGGCTTCGGCCTGACGCTTTCCGCAGTTATCACCGGGGAGGACCTGCGATGAGGCGTGTCGTCGTCACGGGCCTTGGATTGTTGTCGCCGTTCGGCATGGGCTTTGAGCACAGCTGGAAGGAACTTCTGACCGGCCGCAGCGCCGCCAAGCGCGTTACCGAGTTCGAGGTGGAGGATCTTGCCTGCAAGATCGCCCACGTCGTTCCGCGCGGCGACGGCAGCAATGCCACCTTCAATCCCGAGGCCGTGCTCGAGCCGAAGGAATTGCGCAAGGTCGGCGACTTCATCCTGTACGGAATCGCTGCCGCCGACGAGGCGCTGAAGGATTCCGGTTGGGAGCCGAAAACCCATGCCGAACAGTGCGCCACCGGCGTCCTGATCGGCTCTGGCATCGGTGGCATCGAGGGCATCGCCGAGAATGCGATGATCCTCAAGGAGCGCGGCCCGCGCCGCATCAGCCCGTTCTTCATCCCGGGCCAGATCATCAATCTCGTCTCCGGCCAGGTTTCGATCCGGCACGGACTGAAAGGCCCGAACCACGCCGTCGTCACCGCCTGTTCGACCGGCGCGCACGCCATAGGCGATGCTGCCCGGCTGATCATGTGGGGCGATGCCGATGTCATGGTTGCCGGCGGCGCCGAAGCGCCGGTGACGCGGCTGTCGATCGCCGGCTTCGCTGCCTGCCGGGCGCTGTCGACCGAGCGCAACGACGCGCCGCAGACCGCATCTCGCCCCTACGACCGCGATCGCGACGGCTTCGTCATGGGCGAGGGCGCCGGTGTCGTCGTGCTTGAAGAACTCGAACACGCAAAGGCGCGCGGCGCCAAGATCTACGCGGAGGTCACCGGTTACGGCCTCACGGGCGACGCCTATCACATCACCGCGCCCGCCGAAGATGGCGACGGCGCTTTCCGTTGCATGACGGCGGCACTGAACCGGGCCAAGCTGACGCCCGCCGATGTCGACTACATCAATGCGCACGGCACCTCGACCATGGCCGATACGATCGAGCTCGGCGCCGTCGAGCGGCTTGTCGGCAATGCTGCGTCCGGGATTTCGATGTCGTCGACCAAGTCGTCGATCGGCCATCTGCTGGGGGCGGCGGGTGCCGCCGAAGCGATCTTCTCGATCCTTGCCATCAGGGACAACATCGCGCCGGCGACCATCAATCTCGACAACCCCGAGCGTGAAACCGCGATCGACCTGGTGCCGAACAAGCCACGCGCCCGCCAGATCGACGTTGCGCTGTCCAATTCCTTCGGTTTTGGCGGCACCAACGCTTCGCTCGTCTTCCAGCGCTACAATGGCTGATCGTCCAGCTACCGGGCGACGCTTAGGCTTGTCGTCAATTTTGCCATATTCGCCCTTACTCTGCCTCGGGGGATTCGTTGAGCAATCAAACGGCAGGGCGAAATGAACACAAATCCGGCTGACAGCGGAGAATTCGGGCAGCGGCCGACACCGGGACCGATCGTGCCGAAGACGGCCAGCGAGGCCCTGCGGCCGGAAGCCGGCACGCCGCCGCCGAAGCGCTCGCGTGCTTCGCGCAGCCAGGTCGTCGTGTTCACGAACTTCGTCCTCTCCTCGGTGATGTTGATCATCCTGGCGGCGGGCGTCGCCCTCTATTTCGGTAAGCAGGAATTCACCGAGCCTGGTCCATCCGCCAATGGCGACACTTTCCTGGTCAAGCCGAACACCGGTGTCCAGGATATCGCCGACCAGCTCGAACGCCGCGGATTGATCAGCGACGCCCGGGTATTCCGCCTTGGTGTGCGCGCCTTCGGCAATGATTCCGCGCTCAAGGCCGGCGAATACGAGGTCAAGCCCAGGGCATCCATGCGCGACATCATGGAACTTCTGAAGAGCGGCAAGTCGGTGATGTATTCGCTGACCGTTCCAGAGGGGCTGACGGTCGAACAGGCGCTGCAGCGCATCGCCGACGAACCCGCCTTGAGTGGCGACATGCCGGGGACCAAGCCTCCCGAGGGCAGCCTTGCCACCGACACGCTGCGCTTCACGCGCGGCGCTACACGCCAGCAGATGGTCGACAAGCTGCTGGCCGACCAGAAGAAGCTGGTCGATGAGGTCTGGCAGCGGCGTGCGCCGGACCTGCCGCTGGCCAACATCGAGGAATTCGTCACGCTTGCGTCGATCGTCGAGAAGGAAACAGGCAAGGGCGATGAGCGCTCGCGCGTCGCCGCCGTCTTCCTGAACCGCTTGGCCAAGGGCATGCGCCTGCAATCCGACCCGACCATCATCTATGGCCTGTTCGGCGGCAAGGGCAAGCCGGCGGACCGGCCGATCTACCAGTCGGATATCCAGAAGCAGACGCCGTACAACACCTATGTGATCAGCGGCCTGCCGCCGACGCCGATCGCCAATCCGGGGCGGGCGGCGCTTGAGGCGGTGGCCAATCCGTCGAAGACCGACGATCTCTATTTCGTCGCCGATGGAGCCGGCGGGCACGTTTTCGCCGCGACGCTGGACGAGCACAACGAGAATGTCGCCCGCTATCGCGCATTGCAGAAGAAGCAGGCCGATGAGGCCGCCAAGGCGGCCAGCGCCAGCGGTGTCGGCGATGCTGACAAGCCTGCTGACGGCGCCATCGACGAGAGCGGCGGTGGCGACGCCGGGGGCGATGCAAGTACCGCCCAATAGACTGAAAAAAGGCGTTGCCGACAAGGTAGCGGCCTGACATTTGAAAGAGCGCCGCGCGTCCGGTTTCGACGCGCTCGCGGCGTGGTCATTTTTAAGCAGCATTTGCCCTGTCCGGAAGCTGGTTTCGGGGCGATGCACCAGGGATGTGCGGGCGATATGAATTTGCAGAGCATGACCGGTTTTGCGCGTGCGGTCGCCGAGCATGAAGGCACGTCGATCGCCTGGGAGGTCAAGTCGGTCAACGGCAAGAGCGTGGAGGTGCGGCTGCGGCTGCCCCAAGGCTTCGAGCGGTTGGAACCGGCGGTCAGGCAAACGCTGCAGAAGCGTTTTTCGCGCGGTAATTTCCAGGCAACTTTGACCATTGGCCGTGCCGCCGGCGCCCAGGCGCAGCCGGTCGTCAATGAAGCGTTTCTAAAAGACCTCGCCGGCCTTGCCCGGCGGCTGCAGGAACAATTCGGGGTTGCCCCGGCGACGGCTGACGGTCTGCTGTCGCTTCGTGGCGTGCTCGACATTCCCGAAACCGTCGAAACCGAGGAAGTACGGGCCGCGCTCGACACCGCCATCACCGCCGCGCTCGAGGTTGCGCTGGAAGGGCTGGAACAGGCGCGACAGGGCGAGGGTGCTGCGCTGGCGCTGCTGCTTTCCGGCCATGTCGATACCATCGAAATGCTGACGCTGCGCGCCGAGGCGGATCCGTCACGCGATCCGGCGGCGATCCGCGAGCGGATCGCCGAGCAGGTCGGGCTACTGATGGACGCCTCCGCCAATCTGGATGCAGCCAGGCTGCACATGGAAGCGGCGTTTCTTGCTACCAAGGCGGATATTCGCGAAGAGATCGACCGGCTGAAAACGCATGTCGCGTCCGGCCGGATATTGCTCAAAGGGGGCGGCGCCGTCGGCCGCAAGCTCGATTTCCTGGCACAGGAATTTAACCGCGAATCGAATACGCTGTGCTCGAAGTCGAACGCCGCCGCCGTCACCGCGATTGGACTGGAACTGAAGTCCGTGGTCGACCAGTTTCGTGAACAAGTCCAGAATCTGGAGTAGCCGATGGTTGCCAGGGATTTGGGGTCTCGCATTCGTCGCCGAGGCCTGATGCTCGTCCTGTCGTCACCCTCGGGTGCCGGCAAGTCGACGATCGCGCGCAATCTTCTGGAGAGCGATTCCAGCCTCGAACTGTCTGTTTCCGTCACCACCAGACCGCGCCGTGGCAGCGAGATCGAGGGCGTTCACTATCATTTCCGAACGATGCGTGAGTTCGAACGGCTGCGCGATTCCGACGCGCTGCTCGAGTGGGCCGAAGTGCACGGCAATTGCTACGCGACACCGCGCGAACCGGCCGAACTGGCGCTGGCGCAAGGCCGCGACATGCTGTTCGACATCGACTGGCAAGGCGCCCAGCAGCTCAAGGAGAAGATGCGCGCCGACATCGTCTCGATCTTCATCCTGCCGCCGTCGATGAGGGAATTGAAGGCGCGCCTGAAGCGCCGCGCCGAGGATCAGGAAGCGGTGATCGAGACACGGCTGAAGAACGCCCGCAATGAGATCGAGCACTGGAAGGAGTATGATTTCGTCATCGTCAACGACGATCTCGACCGCGCCTTCGCCGAGGTGCGCGGCATCGTCGTCGCCGAGCGGCTAAGACGCGATCGCCGGCCTGGTCTGTTCGACTTCGTCTCGGGACTGCTGGACGAGAAGACGGACTGATCCCTCGTCCTTCGCCCCGTTTACGGGAGAAGGTGGCCCGAAGGGCCGGATGAGGGCTGCGCCATGCCTTTGGAGGTTCGTGCCGCCCCTCATCTGCCTGCCGGCATCTTCTCCCCGTAAACGGGGCGAAGAAGAGCTACACCAAATTCGTCAGCCTTACGAATTCCTCGACGCTGAGCGTTTCGGCGCGGCGGGTCGGGTCGATGCCCGCGCGTTCGAGCAGGGCCTCGCCGCCCAGGCTTTTCACGCTCTGCCTCAGCATCTTGCGCCGTTGGCCGAAGGCGGCTTCGGTGACGCGGCCGAGTTTCTTCACATCGGTAGCCAAGGGTGTCGCGCGCGGCTCCAGCTGCACCACCGAAGAGGTGACCTTGGGCGGCGGCGTGAACGCCTGGGGCGGCACGTCGAAGGCGATCCTGGCTTGCGTGCGCCAACCGGCCAGCACGCCAAGCCTGCCATAGGCATCGCTGCCCGGCGCCGCGACGATGCGCTGGGCCACTTCGCGCTGGAACATAAGCGTCATCGAGGCGTAGAAGGGCGGCCAGTCCGCCACCGTCAGCCATCGGACCAGCAGTTCCGTGCCGATATTGTAGGGCAGATTGGCGACGATCCTTACCGGGCCTCCATTTCCGGCGGCGGTTGCGGCGAGGGCCGCGAAATCGGTCTTCAGCGCGTCGCCGGGAACCACCTCCAGCCGGCCGGGATAATGAGCGGACACTTCGGCAAGGGCAGCCAGGCAGCGTTCGTCGCGCTCGATGGCGACGACGCGGCGCGCGCCGTTGAAAAGCAGCGCCCTTGTCAGCCCTCCGGGCCCCGGCCCCACCTCGATTACCGTGGCGTTTGTCAGATCGCCTGCGGCACGTGCGATCTTGCCGGTCAAATTGAGGTCGAACAGGAAGTTCTGGCCGAGCGACTTCTTCGCTTGCAGTTCATGACGCTCGATGACGTCGCGCAACGGCGGCAGCCCATCGATGCTCATGCTTTTGGACTCGAAGCGGAAGCGCTCATGTGGCGCTTGCATCGGTTTCGGCGAGCTGTCTGGCAAGCTTCAGCGCCGCGATCAGGCTGTCGGGCCGCGCAATACCCTTGCCGGCAATATCGAAGGCGGTGCCGTGGTCGGGCGAGGTGCGGATAAAGGGCAAGCCGAGCGTGACGTTGACCGCCTCGTCGAAGGCCAGCGCCTTGGCCGGGATCAGCGCCTGGTCGTGATACATGCAAAGTGCCACGTCGTAGCCGGCGCGTGCCCGGGCGTGGAACAAGGTGTCGGCCGGTAGCGGGCCGAAAGCGTCGATCCCTTCGGAACGCAGCATGTCGACCGCCGGGCGCACGATGCGCTCGTCCTCCAGGCCCATGGAGCCACCTTCGCCCGCATGCGGATTGAGACCGGCGATGGCGAGCCGCGGCCTGGCGATGCCGAAGCGGCTGGCGAGGTCGGTGGCGGTCACGCGAGCGGTGGCGACGATCAACTCGGTGGTCAGGGCTTTCGGCACTTCGGCCAGCGCGATGTGGATGGTGACGGGAACCGTGCGCAGGTCCGGGCCTGCCAGCATCATCACCGGCACCGCGTCGACCCCGCTGTGCCTTGCGGCCAGATAGGCCAGATATTCGGTGTGGCCGGGAAAGCGGAAGCCGGCATCGTAGAGCGGCTTCTTGGCAATGGGGCAGGTGACGACGGCCGCGGCGACGCCGGCAAGGCAATCGGCAACGGCGCGGTCGATGGCCTCGATGATGCCGGCCGCATTGGCCGGGTCCGGCCGGCCGGGGCTGTCGATGCTGCGGGCGGCCAATGGGACGATCGGCAGCGCGTGGGAGAAGGCTTGCACCGCTTGCGCAGGTGTTGTTTCGACCGCCGGTAGCGAAATGCCGAGAAGGCCTGCCCGCGAAGCGATCAGCGCCGGGTCGGCGAGCAGATAGAAGGGAGGCACGCCAACGGTGTCGCGCACCAGAAAGGCGGCGATGGCGATCTCCGGCCCGATGCCCGAGGGATCGCCGACGCTCAACGCGAGCGCAGTCATTGCGCTGCCCATCAGCGCTTGACGATGCGGGCTTTCGCCTTCAGCTCGTCTACATATTTCTTGCTGAGCTCGTCGGCGTTCTTGTCGCCGGAGCCTTCATTCTGGAACACCATCTGGGCGACCTTGTCGTCGGACACTTCGCGCGAAGAGCAGATGCCGATGAACTCGACGCCGCGTTCGGTCGCACGCGTGACGGTGGCGCCGCCGACCTTGGTTGCCTTGATCTGCTCGGCCCAGTCCGGCGGCAATTGCGGCGCCAGCACCCGGCCCAGATCGCGGACGGTGACGTCGAGCAGGCCCTTGGCGAATTCGCGCGTCGAGTTGCAGCCGTTGAAGCGGGCACGCATGGCATCGGCCTCGCGCTTGCGCTTGGCCAAGGTCGCGCTGCGTTCGGCCGCCGGCACGACGAAGATGACCTGCTGGAGCATGTATTCGGTGGCGCTCGGTTTGGAACCGCCCTTGTCGAGCATACGCCGGACCGCGTCCTGCTCGGTCACGCTGCCGCCTTCGCCGGAGCGGTAACGCGCGCTCAAGGCCTGGTTCCAGGCCATCTGGGCGCGGATGAATTCCTTGAAATGGTCCTTGCCGACGCCGGATTTTTCCATGACGCCGTCAAGCTGGCCGAGCTGCATCTTGTTGTTGGAGGCAAAGCGCTGATACGCGGTCTCGACCTGGGCGTCGCTGATGCGGATGCCAAGCCGCCTGGCCTCTGCCATGCGCAGCGTCTGGTCGATCATTTCCTGGCCGGCATCGCCCTTCTTGCGCTGCAGCTTCAGAAAGGCGGCGCGATGCGCGATATCCCCGGTGGTGACGGGTATGTCGTTGACGACATATTTGATCTCGCTGGCGAAAGCCGGCGGCGTCATCACGGTCATCGACACGGATGTCGCCGCCACAAGCAGCGCGAACCCTGCCGAAAAGAGGTATTTCCTCATCGTTAGCATCCCAATTCTATCTCGGTTCCGCCCAACCTTGTCCTGTCCAGGATGCACGAATCCGTGCCAGCCCTATGCGGCGAAACGATGTCGCGGACTACTGGATCGTGTCGATGGCGCTGCTCGATGTACCGAAATCACCGAGGGTGCGGAACGACAGGTTAAAACCGATGCTCTGCGTCACCTCCCTGGTGTTCAGGTCGCGCGACTGCGAGTACGTCATCAGGTAGGTGAAGCAGGAATCGTTATAGGCGAAGCCGACCCCGTCCTTGACCAGCAGGCTCTGCTGCAGATCGTAGGTTCCGGTCCCGAAGACGCGCCAGTTCTCGGCAAGATGCGTCGATGCACCGAGCGTGACCTCGTGACGGTCGGTCGTGAAACCGTAGAGCGGCTGGGCCTGGATGAAGGCATATTTGGCGCTCAGCGACACCGGCAGGCCTGAATAGGCGGCCTTCACCTCGGCACGGCGGACCTCGAAGGTCTGTTCGTCGAAACGACCGCTGACCGAGGCCGCGAAGCCGTTGGGGCTGTTGATGCCAAACAGGCCTACATAATCCGACGTGGTCGTCTGAAGGCCGGAATAGGCGCCGACATTGACCAGGTCCGGCGCGGCGAAAGAGTTCTCGCCACCGATCTGGTAGGACTGGCCCAGGATGGCATTGGTGCCCCAGCCATTGTTGTAGGAGCCGGAATAACGCAGGCCGACATTGGCACGCGAACCGCCTTCCACGCGATCGTAACCGGAGAATTTGTCGCGTTCGAACAATGTGGTCGCGTCGAAGACCATGCTCTGGGCGTCTTCGTTCGGGACGGAAAGGCCGCCGACATATTGCTCGTTCGGCCGCATGAAGACCTGCGCCATCGGTTCGAACACATGGCTGGATCCGCTGGCCATGGAAAACAGCAACGGCCAGCGCATCTCGAGCCCGGCGGTCGCCATGTAACGTGCAAACGACGAGCGCATGTCGTCGCTGGTGGCTATGAGGGGATTGGCCGCCATCTCGTTGATGGCGGCGAGCGAACCAGATGACGCGTCGAGGTAGTCCACGTCGCCCTGCAGCGCGAGCAACGGCGTCAGCACAAGTCCGTCATCGGTGACGTAGCTTCGCTTCCACTCGCTTTCGGCGGTGAGCCGGCCCGATTCGCCTTCGATGCCACGGACACGCTGCACGGGCGTGGCGGAGTCGTATGGAGTGTTGAAAGTCTGGTCGAGATCGTCGCGACGGATGACACGCGTGTTGACGTTGAGCGACAACTGGCCGCCGGCAACCGATGCGTCGGGGATGTAGGCATAGTCGAGCGACGGCAGCACCCAGGGCTGCTGACCGCTTCGCGCCGCCGGATTGTCGTCGAGCGTATTTTCCTGCACCTCGAAATGCATGGCGCGCACGTCGAAATAATTGCGGCCGTTGAGGCCGTTCAGGTAGACCGAAGACTGGTGGACATACGCATTGTACTTGTCGATGTTGTAGATATTCGAGAAGTTCTTGTCGGTCTGCAACAGCACGTCCCAGCCGAAATTCCAGCGCGAATTGATGGCGAACTGGCCCTGGGTGCCCATCATGCCGCGGAACTTGTTGGGATCGCCCGCCGGACCCGAATCTACATTGCGACCGGCGGCATCGATGAAGGCGTCGGGATCCCGCTGATGGATCCCGGCGATCTTCAAGCTGTATTCGCCATTGTTGAAGCGCTGGCGCCATTCGGCCTCGCCGAGGAAGCCTTGCTTGGTATAGCCGGTGCCGGTGACGGTCAGGTCATAGGTCGGCGACAACGCGAAATAGTAGGGAACCTTCACGCCGACGCCGAGATCGCTTTTGTAGATGATGCCGGGGATCAGAAAGCCGCTCTTGCGCTTGACCGTCGGGTCGGCGATCTCGAATGCCGGGAGATAGGCGAGCGGGAAGCCGAAGAACTCGAAATTCGCGTTCTCGAAGCGGACCGTCTTCTTCTCGCCGTTCCAGATGATCTTTTTCGCCTTCACGCGCCAGGTCGGCGCTTTGTCGGGCTTGTCCTCGCACGGCTCGCAGGCGGTGTAGACGCCATTGTGGAAGGTGGTCAGCACACCACCCATGCGTTCGGCGCTTTCGGCGGCGAAATAGGCCTTGTCGATGGTTTCGACGCGCAATGCATTGACGAAGCCGTCGGCGAAATCGTCGGTGATGTCGATATGTTGCGAATTGATCTTGGTGCCGTCGCTGTTGACGACCTCGACATTGCCGCTCGCGACCATCCGCTTGGTGTTGCGGTTATACTCGACCTTCTGGGCGACAAGGCGATTGCCGCCATAGTCGATCTGCACACCACCGACGGCGGTCACGGTCTGGTTGTCGTTGTTGTAAACCAGCGTATCGGCCGCCAGCAGCATCTGCGAGCCCGACGGAACGCTGGTCGACATGTCGCCAACGTCCTGCGCGAACACCGGCAGCGGGACGGCGCAGGCGAACAGGCACGCCAAGGCGGTCGCCGCATAGAGGCGCGCCAAACCGGCCTGCCTGTTGCTGGGCAAAAACGCCTCCCTCACTAGCCGTCTTCCTTGTATAGCAGGAAAGTCACCCCGAAGAACATAGCTACCACGACCGGCACCCAGGCGGCTATGACAGTCGGCACGAACCCCGCCACGCCGAATGCCTTTACCAGCACCGAAACGACATAAAGCAGAAACCCGGCAACGACGCCACCCAGAATCATCGTCGCCGACTGCCCCATCCTCGCAAATCGCATTGAAACTGTTGCCGCAATCAGCGTCATGGCGACGAGGAGGAACGGCAACGCCACCAGCGAATCAAACTGCATGGCAAAGGCATTTGCCTTGAGGCCGAACGAGCGGGCAACCTCGATTTTTCCGGGCAGGTCGTAGAACGGAATGGTTTCCGGGCGCGCCAGCCGCTCCTGCACGAATTCGGGCTTCAGATTGGTCGGCACGCGATCGCTTGCGGCAGGCAGGATAGTGCCGTTCTGGAACGTCTTCACATCCTGCAATTCCCAATAGCCTTCCCGAAGGTAGGCATGCGCGGCGTCCTTGCGCTCGACGATATTGCCCTGCTGGTCGAGGATGAAAAAGACGGCGTCGGCCATCTCCAGGCCCTGGTTGAGAATCGCCCGCGCGCCGATGATGGTGTCCACCGAGCCGGTTTTTTGGCGGATCCAGGGGGCTGCATCGGCCGAAACCACGTTTGATTTGCCGGAGCGCAGCTGGGTCTCGATCTGCTCGGACCAGGAAAAGGCATGCGCGGCGAGCGGGTTGATGATCCCGACCGACACGATGCCGAACAGCAACGCACCGATGCAGCATGGCAACAGGAATTGCCAGGCGGACACCCCCGCCGAGCGTGCGATGACCAGTTCATATCTGCGATTGAGCGAGACCAATGTCGCCATCGCCGAGAACAGGCCGACAAACGGCACCGTCTGCAGCATGATCATCGGCATCCGGAGCGCCGAGATGGCCACCGCCGTCCCGTAGGTAAAGCCGGGCAGGCCGGTGGTGCGGCCGGACAGTTCGGTGAAATCGATCAGGAACACCAATGCCAGCAGGCCGATGAAGAACCAGATGGTTATCGTCACGTAGCGGAAGAAGAAGTAGCGGCCCAGCGTCCAACCCATCAGCCGACCCTTTGCCCTGAAGTGTCGCGCCTGGAAAGTCTCAGCTTGAGGGCGTTCCAGCCGTCGCCGACGCGCGTGGCCAGGTTTGTCATCCAGTCCGCCCAGGCCACCGGCAGTTCCATGGTCCGGTTGGAGACGATGAACCAGATCGCCACCGCCGATGCCACGATGGGCACGCCATAGACCATATAGCCATATTGCGGGATCTCATCGGCCTTGCTGGCGGCAAAGAAGCCCAGCCAGCGCACGAACAGCGATATCGCGATGGCCGTGATCAGCGGATTGACGCGTGCTTCGCGGTGCGAGCGCGCGTCGCCGGCGACGGCGAGTGCAATGAGTGCGAAGACCATCGAATAGGTCCATTCCGAAAACCGCTGGTCGACTTCGGCCCGGTACTCCTGGGGACTTTGCTGATAATGCTTGTCGTTGGCACTCGGATTGAGCAGGTACTGCGTCGTCCGGTCCTTCGGCAGCAGCGTCACCTCGGACGCCGCCGTCATGAAGGCCGACATGTCGAAGGCGTAGGATGTGAACCGGATGATCGACAGGTCGCCGGTCAGCGTTTTGCGATGGATGACGCCGTCATTCATCATCAGCACCTTCTCGCCGCCGCGTTCGATGATGCTGCCCGTCTTGGCGTAATAGACGAGGTTGACGCCTTCCTCGCGCGAATCGGCGACGAAAATGCCGCCCAGCCGATTATTGGGAAGCCGCTCGCCGATCTGCAGGAACAGCCCGTCCTCTATTTTGCGGAAGGTGCCTTCCTGGATGATCAGCGACAGCAGATCGGCGTGCGACTCAGCCACCAGCGCGCGGTTTTTCTGCCGCGCATAGGGATCGATGCCGTTGTCGACGGCAAAGGAGAAGACGCTGGCCGCGAGCGCCAGAAGCATGATCGGCCGCACAATGGTCCAGCGCGAAGCACCCGATGCGTTGACGACAGCGAGTTCCGAATCCGAATTCATGACGCTGAGTGTCTGGGCGACCGCCACCACCAGCGCGAAAGGCACGACGATGGGGATAATCGAAGGAAGGATGAGGGATGCGACCTCGAAGAAGGTCAGCGCCGACTGACCGCTGTCGGTGACGAGGTCGATCTTGGCCAGTACCTGCGTGGTCCAGACGATCGCCAGCGTCCAGACCAGCGCTGCCATGAAGACCACGAGAGCGCGGCGCATGATGTAGCGTTCAATGACCTTCATGAAGGCTTTACTCGATTTTCTCGAACGGCATCATGCCACCGCGTAAAGGTAGCTGTCCGGCGACGCCCGCACAACTGGCCCCCTCGGGCCCGGTCAGGCAGGCGATCCGGTCCCGTCCCACATCGCGCGCCGCGGTTGGCCGGAGTGTCGGGGGGAATGGATAAGAAAGGGCGAACATCGATGGTTAACAAGAGGTTGCGGCAAGAAGCGGGGCCGTGCCGCGACGAATCGCCATCGATTCCATGTGTCATATGGGGAGCGAATTCGGCAAAGTCTTGCCAAATGCCGGAAAACGACCAAATGTCGCGGAGCGCATTAACCGCTTCCCGCAGAACCACGCACTCCCCGAAAGCAGGACATGATGAACCAGAGACCGTCGATCGCCTTCGCAAAATTCGCTGCGCCTCAAGCGGCGGCGAACAGGAAGGGCACGGTCTTCGTGCTGTCGGCGGATGATGGTGGCCTGAGCGACACCGCCAGGGCCTACGATTCCGGCAAGACGCTGGAGCGGGCTTTCCCTGTCGGCGAGTTCACGGGCAAGTTCGCCAGCGTCCTCGAAATCCTGGCGCCGGAAGGAGGCTCGCTCGACAGGCTGGTGGCGATCGGTGCCGGCAAGGTGTCGGGGCTCGACGAATATGCCTGGCTGAAGCTTGGCGGCAGCATCGCGTCGTCGCTGCGCAAGGCGACCGACGCGGCCGTGGTGCTCGACCTGATCGGTGCCTCGCCCAATGGTAAGGACGCCGCGAACCTTGCCGCGGGCATCCTTCTTCGCGGCTACTCCTTCGACAAATACAAGACCAGGAAGGACAAGGACAACGGCAAGCCCGATCCGAAAAAGCCGGTCAAGGTCACCATCCACACCGCCGACCCGGCAGGCGCCAAGAAGGCCTTCGCCGAGCTTGAAGCGGTGGTCGACGGCGTGCTCCTGGCGCGCGACCTGGTCAACGAGCCGGCCAACGCGTTGGGGCCGGTCGAGTTCGCCGCCCGCGCAGACGAACTCGAGGCGCTCGGTGTCAAGGTCGAGATCTTGACCGAGAAGGAGATGAAGAAGCTCGGCATGGGCTCGCTGCTCGGCGTCGCGCAAGGTTCGCCGCGCGGTGCCCGCATGGTCGTCATGCAATGGAACGGCGGCAAGCCCAAGGACAGCCCGGTGGCCTTTGTCGGCAAGGGCGTGACTTTCGACACGGGCGGCAATTCGATCAAGCCGGCATCGGGCATGGAAGACATGAAGGGCGACATGGGTGGCGCTGCCGCCGTCACCGGCTTGATGCACGCTTTGGCCGCCCGCAAGGCGAAGGCCAATGTCGTCGGCATCATCGGGCTGGTCGAAAATGCCGTCGACGGCCACGCGCAGCGCCCCGGCGACATCGTCACCTCGATGTCGGGCCAAACCATCGAGGTGCTCAACACCGACGCGGAAGGACGCCTCGTGCTGGCCGACGCGCTGTGGTACTGCAACGACCGCTTTCGACCGAAATTCATGGTCAATCTGGCGACGCTCACCGGCGCCATCATGGTCGCGCTCGGCCAGCACTATGCCGGCCTGTTCTCCAACAATGACGAACTGGCGCAAAGGCTGACGGCGGCGGGACAGGCGACGCAGGAACGGCTGTGGCGCATGCCGCTCGGCACGGAATATGACAAGCTGATCGATTCCAAGAACGCCGACATGAAGAATATTGGCGGCCGCTATGGCGGCGCCATCATCGCGGCGCAATTCCTGCAGCGCTTCGTCAAGGACACGCCCTGGGCGCATCTCGACATTGCCGGCACGGCGATCGGCTCGCCGTCGAACGAGATCAACCAGTCCTGGGCTTCGGGTTTCGGTGTTCGGCTGCTCGACCGGCTGGTGCGCGACCATTACGAGAGCTGACCTGGATCCATGGCCGACGTCCTGTTCTATCACCTGACCGAATCGACGCTGGAGGACACGCTGCCAGGCCTTTTGGAACGCAGCGTCGACCGTGGCTGGCGCGCCGTGGTGCAGACTGGCACCGAGGAGCGCCGCGACGCGCTCGACCAGCATCTGTGGACCTTCCGCGACGATTCGTTTCTCGCCCATGCGACCGATCGCGAAGCCTTTCCGGACGAGCAGCCGATTCTCCTGACCACCGGCGACGGCAATCCCAACGGGGCCAAGATAAGGTTCCTGGTCGATGGCGCGGTGCCACCCGAACTTGCCGGCTATGAGCGTGCCGTGTTCCTGTTCGACGGCCACGACGCCGCCCAGGTCGAGGCCGCCCGCGGCCGCTGGAAGACGATGAAGGGCGCCGGCCATATGGTGACCTACTGGCAGCAGACGCCAGCCCGCCGCTGGGAGCGCAAGGCATAGGCGGGCAGTACTGCGCCTCAGTTGGAATATCCGGGCGGAGCAGTGAGCCCAGCGTCGGCTTTGGCGGTCGCTCAAGTGTGAATGAAATGCTATTCGTGCACCGATGGCGCGCACCGGCCCTTGCCGTCTTGCTCGATGTGCGCAAGTCGCGAAGCCCTGGAACGGGATGGCTGCTGAAGCTGGCCATCGCCTTTTGATCGTCGGGGCGCTATGGGCAAGGTCACGATATCTCTGGTGATTGTCTGAATGCGCTTTCTGTTTGTCCTGATCTTGCTGGCCGGCACCGGCATCGGTGTCATCTACCCCTGGGCGATGACCAATTTTTCCGGCCATGAGATCGGTACGTGGCGGGTCTATGAGCAGGGCCGTTTCAGGCCGGTGACAGTGCCGCTCTCCGGCCGCGACGCGCCGGTGCGGGTGCTGGTCGACCTCACTGCCAGGGCCGAGCGCATCGTTTCGCAGCAGCGCACGATATTGACGCTGACCGCGGCCGCCAGCGGCCGCACGGTGCTTGCCTCGACTTTGCAGTTCAACCACGTGGACAATCCGCGCCAGGCCAGCCCGCAACTGCCCGACAAGATCTTTCGTGACGAGGCCGGCGTGATCGCGGCCGTCAGCCCTGGCCCTTACGTCTTCACCGTCGGCCCGGGCGATGCCGAGGACATTCCGATGCGGGCGGTCGATCTCGTCTTGCGCTCCGGTATCGGCGAGACCGACAGCCGTGCGCGGCCGGTCGGCTTCTCGCTGATGGCGGTTGGCCTGATCGGCTTCATGCTGTCCTTGCGTACGCGTGCCGGCCGGCCGGAGAATCCGAACTCGCAGCCGCCACCGCCGCGCTGGGGCAGGGGCTCCAAGTGAACTACCGCCACGCCTATCACGCCGGGAATTTCGCCGACGTCGTCAAGCATGTCGTGCTGACGCGGCTGCTCGAATATCTGAAGCAGAAGGACAAGGCGTTTCGCGTCGTCGACACCCACGCCGGCATCGGCCGCTACGATCTGTCGTCGCTCGAGGCGCAAAAGACCGGCGAATGGCAAGGCGGCATCGGTCGCCTCATCGATGCTTCGCTCGACGCCAGGACGGCGGCGCTGCTCGCGCCCTATCTGGAGACGGTGCGGTCGCTCAATCCTGAGGGCGGCGTGAAGAAATATCCGGGCTCGCCCCGGCTCGCGCGCAATCTCCTGCGCAAGCAGGATCGGCTTTCGGCGATCGAACTGCATCCCAAGGATGCCGCGAAGCTGAAGGCGGAGTTCGCCGGAGATTTCCAGACCAGGGTGATGGAACTCGACGGCTGGCTGGCGCTCGGCGCCCACCTGCCGCCGAAGGAAAAGCGCGGGCTGGTGCTCATCGATCCGCCTTTCGAGGAGGCGGGCGAGTTCGACCGCCTCGCCGACGGGCTTATAAGAGCGCACAAGCGGTGGCCGGGTGGCATCTATGCGCTGTGGTATCCGATCAAGGACCGCAGGGCGATCATCGCCTTCAGGAAAGCGCTGAAGCAATCCGGCATTCCGAAACTGCTCGACATCGAATTCGAGATCAGGCCGGCCTCTTCGGAACCCAGCCTCGACGGCAGCGGCATGGTGGTGGTCAATCCGCCCTTCACGCTGGAAGCCGAGTTGCGAGGCGTGCTGCCGGCACTGCACAAACTGCTCGCCGTGGAAAAACCCGCGCACTGGTCGCTGGAGTGGTTGGCGGGCGAGGCCGCGTAGAGGCGACAGCGACAACCGCTTGCGAGCGCCGGCTCTGGCTATTTCGAAGGCGGAAACCGAGTCAATCACAATCGCTTGACCGAACGTCAGCGAATCCGCACAGTGCGCGCAATCGACCTTGAGAGGCTGTCATGACTCGCTTCGCCAAATCCGCACTTGCTGCCCTGATTTCGCTCTGCACCCCGCTTGCCGCACCTCTCGGCGTCACCCAGGCGGCACACGCGGCCGACCTTGCCGTCTATATTGATGAGGACAGTGGCGTCTGCGGCCAGCCCTGGGTGCTGAACAAGATCACCAGCCGCTTCTCCTATCAGGTGCATCACGTGCCGCATCTGCCCGATGTGCAGATCACCGATTTCCAGCGCATCCACCAGCACCGCTATTTGCCCGCCAACGAGACCTGGCCGATCGGTCGCCGCTACTGCGGCGCCACCGTCAGCCTGTCCGACGGCCGCGACCGGACGATCTGGTATCTGATCGAAGAAGGGCAGGGCTTTGCCTCGATCGGCGACAACGTCGAATTCTGCGTCTCGGGCTTCGACCGCTGGATGGTCTACAACGGCCGCTGCCGCGTCCTGCGCTAAATCCCAGCAGCCGGTTTTTTCGGGCGGCAGCGACCTTGCGCCCGAGAGGATACAGTGGCTGGACTGGGCGAATTGCATGATCGCCTATACGGCGGGCTTTGGGTCCTGCTGATCTACGGCGCATTGCTGTCGGTGACCTCGTGGCCTGTCGCGGCCGGTTCACCGTCGACCCACGCGCGCCGGAAACCTGGAAGGCGCTCGGCGGCGGTCTGTATGCGCTTTTGGCCTATGCGCCATGGTGGCCGCCTTCGCGTTGGGGCCGGCCCGCCCATTACGGCGATCCGCAATTGTGTGAGCTATGCAGGCGCGTTTGATCCGCAACTTGCGGTTATGGCCTAACAAGTCCTCCGTGATAGTCTAACCGATAGACCTCCTTGTGTTCGACGTAGATCCGCTCGATTCCGAGGAACCCCTCAACGTTCTCGTTGCTGTTGTCAACGTAACGGTATTGTCGAACGACATATTCGAATGCACCGAGGAATCTGCCGAGTCCGTACAAGGCTGACAAC
Organism: Mesorhizobium sp. M0152; assembly: GCF_040322415.1. Taxonomy (NCBI): domain Bacteria; kingdom Pseudomonadati; phylum Pseudomonadota; class Alphaproteobacteria; order Hyphomicrobiales; family Phyllobacteriaceae; genus Mesorhizobium; species Mesorhizobium sp. M0152. Next base: position 16,480 of record NZ_JAMYTH010000022.1, on the reverse strand, counting down.
GACTCCTTGATAACTGTACCGGCAATGGTCGCGTCGATCATTTCCGGATCTAGGATACGGCCATAATAGTTCATGGCCCAAACGGGATCGTCACCTTGCCAGACGACTTCCTGTCCAAGAAAATCGGTACCTCCAAAATAGCTATCCAGATAGTGCCAAGAACCACGCTTGTAACCGATGTCGTGTGACGCATTCCGGCATGCCGGTGACGGGCTGCCGCCTCCGACATATGTCGCCGATTTTGCTTCCAGGATAAAAGTCTTCAAGCCATCCATGACAAATCTTCTCATCGGAACATAAAAGAAGATCCCACAGGTGCGCGTACCTGCCAAGAGTCGATCGCCGGCTCTGGGATTGATCGCTCGCAGATGCTGCTTCGGCCTGAGCGTTGGATACTATGTCAGACAATCCGGTTCGCTTCGTCGATGGGCTGGATTTGCAGGCGTCAGGATTTGCCCCGTATCGAGCCCAGGGGAACGGTCGTCCCGGTTACGGTCCGGCCGATCTGCTTAAACTCTTCCAGTATGGCTATTTGAACCGGGTGCGTTCGAGCCGGCTGCTGGAAGCGGAGACACACCGCCGCGCGGCAGGCGGTGTCATGATTGGTGCCGGCGTCGCCACGCGCTAAGAGGCATCGATCGGCAACGGCCTATTTTCTGCGCGGCGGCGTCTCGGCCTGATCGAGAATCCTGCGTAGAAAAGCAACGTGGCCACGAAACGCGCGCCGTCCGATCGTCGTCGCCTTGATCCGCGTCTGCGGCCGCCGTCCGACGAACAGCTTTTCGACATTGACGTAGCCGGCCCTTGCCAGCGTGTCGAGATGCGCGCCGAGATTGCCGTCTGTGGCTTCGATCATGGCTTTCAGCTGCGTGAACTCCAATGCCTCCCGCCTTTCCAGCATGTTCAGGGCGGCCATGATCCTGAGTCGCGTACTCTGATGGATGATCTCGTCGGCGCTCATCGATCGGCTCCGGCGCGGCAAAGGCACGGGCCATCGATGACAGGACCGATATTATCGGACGCAATCCCGGCGATCTCGGACGGCGACGCTTGCTCCTCTGCAACCGACATTCAGCACGCTCCTATCCCTTGCAGAATACTCTGGAATATAGAGTTATCTGTCAATTCTCCGAGTGACGGAAAACTGTTTGACAAGGTAACGGGCGAATTGGTGACCCCTTTGCTCTCCTGATCCGCGTAGATCCGCCCCGCAACAGAAGATAACCGTATCGATGAAGCGACAGGTCATGATGTTGGCGGCCGAAGATCAATGCACAAGATACGTCGCTGACCTTCAGCACTTCACGGCAGACCGGTCTTGTGACGCATTGAGAATGTCGGTGTCGAACCGCTGACGATATCCGAAGATCAGCATCGCATCCGTGCGATGATCAGCGCGATCATGCCTCGTCCGCGGTCAAAATTTACACTGCGAAAATCATGACATTGCTTCGCTGGCTAGCGAGCCGCGAGTCAGATATGCATTGCGCGCCGGGGTCATTCACGGCCGTCGGCATAACGTGAAGGGGCATGACATGGCTAAGCAGTCATCTAAAGCGCCGGCATCCAAGACACCGGCAAAGAAAGCACCCGCAAAAGCAGTGGCGGCGAAGGCCGCAACCGCAGTGAAGAAAGCAGCGCCCGCCGCCAAGCCGAAGGCAGCCGCGGCCAAGGCGCCGGCAAAAAAACCCGTAGCCGCGGCAAAGCCTGCCGCGAAGCCGGTGGCCAAGAAAGCAGCGCCCGCCAAGGCGGCGGCAAAACCCGCAGCGAAGGCAGCACCGGCAAAGAAGCCTGCGGCCAAGGCAGCACCGGCCAAGAAGCCTGCGGCCAAGGCGGCGGCAAAACCCGCGGCCAAGAAAGCAGCGCCCGCGAAGGCTGCAGCCAAGGCTCCGGCCAAAGCTCCGCCAAAGAAGGCCGCGGCAGCCGCGACAAAGCCGGCGGTGAAAAAAGCCGCCGCTCCGAAGGCAAAGGCGGCACCTGCGAAGGCGAAGGCTCCGGCCAAGAAGTAAACCGGACCGTTGGGGCGTCGCGTCCGTTGCGGGCGTGACAAGGACGCTCCGGCGCTCTCTGGATCGGGGCATTTCCGGCAATGGGTCCAGCCTGCGGGGCTGGGCGTGGAGGAAGGGAATGAGGGCAAGCAAAGCGAGGCGCCGGTTGGCTGCCTCGCTCGCCCGATCTGGTCCTCTCCTTCTCGGTGCGTAAGGCTCCAGCGCAATGCACGCGGTGAGGCCCGAAAGCAGGCTCGAGTCCCGTCGGCCTGCTGCCTTTTTCTTGTATCTCCGGCATACCAGTCCGTAGGCCTGTCATGATGATCATGAGTGGAAACCGCAGCCGGTTCCTGGCGATTATTTTGTTGCCGCCTGGCCGTTGATCGCAGAGATCTGTCCGGTCGACACTGCCCATATGCTAACAGGAACCCGACCATGCCGAAGCTGCTCTACGCCTCATCTTCCCCCTACAGCTCCAAGGTGCGCATGGCCGCAGCCTATGCCGGCATCGCCATCGAAGCGGTAGCGGTCAAGACCGAGGACAAACAGGCTGTCCTGATCGACGCCAATCCGCTCGGCAAAATTCCGGTCCTGGTGCTCGAAGACGGCCGTTCGATCCATGACAGCCGCGCCATCACCCAGCATCTCAATCGTGTTTCGAAGAATGCGCTTTTCCCGCGCAATCCCGACAAGCGGCTGGAGGCGGAAGTGCTGGAGGCGCTGGCCGATGGTATCTGCGACTGCGCGCTTTCGATGGTCTATGAGCGCCGCACGCGGCCCGAAGAAATGGTCTATCAACCATGGCTGGACCGCCAGTGGGCGAAGATCACGCAGGCGCTCGACCTGCTCAATTCCAACCCGCCAAAATTGCCCAAGAAGATCACCGCCGGTCAGATGGCGCTGCGCGCCTGTCTTGGCTATCTCGCCCTTCGCTTCGCCGGCAAATGGGAGAAAGGTCGCGCTCGGCTGACACGCTGGGCGGCGCGCTTCGACGAGAAGTTTCCAGAGCTGAAGGATTGCGTCCCCAGCTGATTGATGACCCGCCTGATCGGCGGACACAAAAAAAGCCGGGCGCGAGGCCCGGCTTTTTCGTGTCGTGGCTTGGACGACTTAGAACTTCATACCGACGCCGAAGGTGACGCGGTTGTCGGTGGCCTTGACCTTGCCAATGCCATCGAAGCTCTTGCTGCCGAAATCGGTATAGCGATATTCGACGCGGCCGAACACATTGTCGGTCAGCTTGATGTCGGTGCCGAGGCCGGCGGTCCAGCCGAGCATGGTAGCGGTATCGCTGACACCAAGGACGGTGTCCTCTACCTTCAGGCTTCTGCCGGCGAGACCGCCAGTGCCGTAGAGCAGGATTTCCGGGGTCACGGCGTAGCCGAGACGGGCACGCAGCGAGCCTTCGAAGCCGGCCTTGGAGTTGATGCCGTTGTCGTCGCCCTTGACGCCGTTGTAGCCGAGTTCGGCTTCAGCACCGTAGACAAAGTTCTCCTGCTGCCACTGATAGCCGCCGAAGACGCTGCCGACGAAACCTTTGGTATCGGTTTCAACGCCGAAATCCTTCTCCTTGGTACGGCCGCTGAAGCCGTAGCCAACATTGAGACCGACATAGGGGCCGGCCCAGGAGGCGACCGGAAGTTCGGCAACCGGGGCGGGTGCCGGCGGCTCTTCCGAAACCACATCCGCGGCAAAGGCGGTACCACCGAGGGCAAAGAGCCCGAGCGCTACGGCCAGCGGCCGTGCGAATTTGAGATTGGCTTGCATTGTTGTTTACTCCTTAAGCCACAGGACACAGGCTTGTTTTTCACGATCGCCATCGACCCGTCCGGGGGGTGAAACGGATCTGGCGTTCGTCGGTTCCAAATGTCGTGTCGAAATGCGGCTGAAGCGAACCTGAACTTGGGTCATTCCCCGGCACGAATGAGGCAGAAACTTGACGTTGCATCTTCGCAACAGCGAAATGTCAGCAGCCGGATCATGCCGCGCTGCACGCCGCTTGGTGCAAGGAGTCCAGCGCCCTATATTGGGGTTCGGCTGGCCTGGTTGACTGGCGAGTCGCGATGCCCGTCAGGGCGTTTCGCCACAATGCTGCCCCAGGTGCGAACGCCGTTTAAGAGATGACAGGCCATATTTTGCCGGCACCGTCTTTTCGTGCCCAAACCGAGGATTGACAGCACATGAGCAAAGCCACCGCGGCGCTGGTGACGGGCGGGGCGAAACGGATCGGCAAAGCGATCGTCGAAGATCTTGCCGGCCATGGTTTTGCCGTCGCCATCCACGCCAACCGCTCGCATGATGAGGCGCAAGCCCTGGCCGTCCGGATCAACCGGTCCGGCGGCCGCGCTGCGGTGGTCGGCGCCGATCTGACCGACATGGACGATGTCGCCGGCCTGATCGGCCAGGCACAGGCAGCGCTCGGGCCGATCTCGCTGCTGGTCAACAACGCATCGCTGTTCGTCGACGATTCGGTTGAGGATTTCGACTGGCAGGCCTGGGACCGCCACTTCGCCATCCATGTGAAAACCCCTGCGCTGTTGGCGCAGAACTTAGCCCGGTCCTTGCCCGCAGGGCAGGAGGGGCTGATCGTCAACATCATCGACCAGCGTGTCTGGCGGCCGACTCCGCGCTATTTTTCCTATGCGCTGTCGAAGTCGGCATTGTGGACGCAGACGCAGATGATGGCCCAGGCGCTTGGGCCCCGCATTCGCGTCAACGCCATCGGTCCGGGCCCGACGCTGAAGAACACGCGCCAGGATGATTCCGATTTTGCCGCGCAGGTCGCCGGCCTGATCCTGAAGCGCGGCCCGGAATTGCCGGAATTCGGCGCTACCATCCGTTATCTCTGGGAGGCGCGCTCCGTCACCGGCCAGATGATCGCACTTGATGGCGGGCAGCATCTTGCATGGCAGACGCCGGATGTGACAGGCATGGCGGAATGAGTCCTTTGGATCACAAAAACAAGGCACGGGGCGGCCCCGATGATCTTCCCCCCGAAATCGACATCGAGGATGAGGCACACGAGGAGATTGTCGAGCCGGTAGGCCCGGACGTCGGGTTCACGGCCATCGACTGGACGCCGCATGCCGGCGACGCCGACGGCATGGTCGGCGCCGAGGTGATCCAGACGTTGGTCAAGCGGCTGCCCAACGCGCCCGGCGTCTACCGGATGATGAACGCCGCCGGCGACGTGCTCTATGTCGGCAAGGCGCGCAGCCTGAAGAAGCGCGTCACCAACTACGCGCAAGGCCGGTTCCACACCAATCGCATCGGCCGCATGGTGCGCGAGACGTCGACGATGGAGTTCGTCGTCACCCGCACCGAGATCGAGGCGCTGCTGCTCGAGGCCAATCTTATCAAGCGCCTGCGGCCGCGATTCAATGTGCTGATGCGGGACGACAAGTCGTTCCCCTACATTCTTCTGACCGGCGACCATGTCTCGCCCGGCATCTACAAGCATCGCGGCGCGCGGTCGCGAAAAGGCGATTATTTCGGTCCCTTCGCTTCGGCCGGCGCCGTTGGCCGCACCATCAATTCGCTGCAGCGCGCCTTTCTGCTGCGCAGCTGTACCAACTCGTTCTACGAGAACCGTACCCGGCCGTGCCTGCTCTACCAGATCAAGCGCTGCGCCGGCCCATGCACCGGCGAGATATCGCATCAGGACTATGCCGAACTGGTCGCCGAGGCGAAGGATTTCCTCTCCGGCCGCAGCCAGAAAGTGAAGACCGAAATTTCGGCCGCCATGCAGCAGGCTTCCCAGGACCTCGATTTCGAGCGCGCCGCTATCTACCGCGACCGGCTGGCGGCCCTGTCGCATGTGCAGAGCCACCAGGGCATCAACCCGCAGACCGTCGACGAAGCCGACGTCTTCGCCATCCATCAGGAAGGCGGCCAGGTCTGCATCCAGGTGTTCTTCTTCCGCACCGGCCAGAACTGGGGCAACCGCGCCTATTTCCCCAAGGCCGATCCGGCGCTGGAGGGATCGGAGGTGCTAGGCTCGTTCCTGGCGCAATTCTACGACGACAAGCCGACGCCGCGCTCGATCCTGCTATCGCACGGCGTCGAGGACCAGGAACTGCTTGCCGAGGCGCTTTCGACCCGCGCCGGCCGCAAGGTGGCAATCTCGGTGCCGCAGCGTGGCGAGAAGAAGGACCTGACCGACAACGCGTTGCAGAATGCGCGTGAGGCGCTTGGCCGCCGGCTGGCGGAGACCTCGACGCAAGGCCGGCTGCTCGCCGGTTTCGCCGAGACTTTCGGCCTTGCCAAGCCGCCGGTGCGCATCGAGGTCTACGACAACTCGCACATCATGGGCACCAACGCCGTCGGCGCCATGGTCGTCGCCGGGCCGGAAGGGTTTGTGAAGAACCAGTACCGGAAATTCAACATCCGCTCGACCGAGATTACGCCCGGCGACGATTTCGGCATGATGCGCGAGGTGATGGAGCGGCGCTTTTCACGGCTGCTCAAGGAGCATGGCGATGTCGCGCCCGATGATGCGGCTGCCGGTGAAGCCGGCGCCGACATGGAAGAAGACATCTCCGGCAGCTTCCCGGCCTGGCCCGACGTCATCCTGATCGACGGCGGCCAGGGCCAGATGACTGCGGTGCGCAAGATCCTTTCGGATCTCGGCATCGAGGACCGCGTCGTGGCCATCGGCATCGCCAAGGGCCAGGACCGCGATGCCGGCCGGGAGCGCTTCTTCGTCAAGGGCAGGGACTCGTTCTCGCTGCCGGTGCGCGATCCCGTGCTCTATTTCGTCCAGCGGCTGCGCGACGAGGTTCATCGCTTCGCCATCGGCTCGCATCGGGCCAGGCGCAAGAAGGAGATGGCCAAGAGCCCGCTCGACGAGATCAACGGCATCGGTCCCGGCCGCAAGCGCGCCCTGCTGCTGCATTTCGGCACCGCCAAGGCGGTCAGCCGCGCCGCGATCGAGGATCTGAGGAAAGTGGACGGCATTTCCGAGCAGGTCGCGAAACTGGTCTACAATCATTTCCACGAGAGCTGATGCGTGTCGCGGCATGCATCGCCCCCAAGACAGATTCGGCTATTTTCGACTGGCCAATCGATTTTCGCCTGTTGACCCCCCACATTCGCATCTGATTTGAGTACGCAGGCAGAAAGAGTCCCCAAGATATGGCCCAGCGCGCGTTCAACCTGCCCAACATACTGACCTACGCCCGCATCATCGCGGTGCCGCTGGTCGTGCTGTGCTTTTTTCTGGAAGGACACCTGAAATCGAGCGATTTTGCCCGTTGGTCGGCGCTGGTCATTTTCCTGCTGGCGTCGGTTACCGACTACTTCGACGGCTATTTTGCGCGCGCCTGGCAGCAGACCTCCAACATCGGCAAGATGCTCGATCCGATCGCCGACAAGCTGCTGGTCGCCACCTGTCTTTTGCTGCTGGCGGCCGACACGGATCGTCACGCCGGTATCGCTGGCTGGTCGCTGTGGGCGGCGATCATCATCTTGTGCCGCGAGATCCTGGTTTCGGGCCTGCGCGAATATCTGGCGGCGCTCAAGGTCTCGGTGCCGGTGACGCAGCTTGCCAAGTGGAAGACCACCATCCAGATGGTCGCCATCGCCTTCCTGCTGGCGGGACCGGCCGGCGACAAGATCTTCCCGCTGACCACGCAGACCGGCCTGGTGCTGCTCTGGATCGCGGCGCTCGTCACGCTCTACACCGGCTATGATTATTTCCGCGCCGGCCTCAAGCACATCATGGACGAGTGAGATGACGACCCGCCTTATCTATTTTGCCTGGGTGCGCGAGCGCATAGGCATGCCCGAGGAAAACGTGGACTTGCCTGACGGCATCGAAACGGTTGCTGACCTGTTGCGCTGGCTGAAGTCGCGCGGCGAGGGCTATGAGAACGCGCTGCAATATCCCGACGTGATCCGTGTCGCCATCAACCAGGAACATGTCGACCATCGCGAGAAGATATCGGGCGCGCGCGAGATCGCCCTGTTCCCGCCCATGACCGGAGGCTGACAACCATGTCGGCCGCCATGGTGCCGACCGTGCGGATCCAGGCCGGGGATTTCGACGTCGCCGCCGAGATCGCCCGGCTGACGCAAGGCCGTGCCGACATCGGCGCGGTGGTCACCTTCTCCGGTCTCTGCCGAGACGAGCAAGGCACGCTTTCGGCGCTTGAACTCGAACATTATCCCGGCATGGCGGAAGCTGAAATCGGCCGCATCGCCGCCGAGGCGGTTCAGCGCTGGCCGCTGCAGGGCCTGACGGTCATTCACCGGCACGGCAAGATCACGCCTGGTGAGAACATCGTGCTGGTGGTGGCCGCGTCTGCGCATCGCCAGGCGGCGTTCGAGGCGGCCGATTTCCTTATGGATTATCTGAAATCGCGGGCGCCCTTCTGGAAGAAGGAGCATCGCGCCGACGGCTCCGAGGGCGGCTGGGTCGACGCCAAGGAAACCGACGCCAACGCCGCGCGGCGCTGGAAACCGTCCGAATAAACCTGCGCCGCAGCCATGCATTGACCGTAATCCTTTGGCCAATTGGGCGCGGTTGGTCGGCTTGGGCAAGGGAGGTGATCATGCTGGACAGGATCGCGGAGTTCCTGGTCTTCGGTTTCTTGCCGCTTGTCGTCGGCATATTGGCGGTGCCGGAAACGTCGGTTGCAGCCGAAAAGGCGATCAGGGGCGAAGTGATCTATCGTGAGCGCATCGCCTTGCCGCCCAGCGCCGTTCTTTCGATCCAGCTTGCCGATGTCTCGCTTGCCGATGCGCCGGCCAAAATCATCCGCGAGCAGAATGTAAAACCCACCGGCCAGGTGCCGATCGGTTTCGAGATAAAGTTCGACCCTTCCGTCATCCGGTCGCAGATGACCTATGCGCTGCAAGCGCGCATTACAGTCGATGACAAGCTTCTGTTCATCAGCGACGTGCGCCATCAGGTCGACCCGCTGACCGACGTGCCGCAGACGATCATGCTCAAGATCGTCACGCTGAGCACCGAGCCGGGGGCTTCCGTGGTTGGGCAGCTCTGGTTGGTCGACTATGTCGATGGCATCGGCGCGATCACCGCGCCGCAAGCGACGTTCAAAATCAGCGAAGCGGGCAACGCCGGCGGCCACGGCCCCTGCAACAGCTATTTCGCCACGGTCAAGGTCGACGGCCAGGCGATCGCCATCAGCGATGTCGGCTCGACCTACAAGGCTTGTGCGCCGGAGGTCATGGCCGAGGAAAAGGCGCTGTTCGATGCATTGACCAAAGCGGCGTCGTACAAGATCGATGCCGGCAAGCTCACCATCGCCGACAAGGACGGCCGCGAAATCCTGCGCTTCAGCGCCGCGAGCTGACACATATTTCGTAACCAACGCGCTTCAGCCGGAATAATCCGGGCAGGAGGAGCGTTTCTCTCAGATATGGCGGGTAGGCAAAAGGGATGTTCTCGAATGTCCCTTCGTTGAAGCCGCCAGACCTGCTGCGGCTCGTTCTGGCCTTAACTCGAAGGAGTCCAGAGATGAAAACGCATGCGCTTATCCTTGCTGCCACAGGCGTATCGCTCCTTGCCCTTACCGGCCTTGCGAGGGCGGACGACCATCTGTTCAATGCCGAGCAGCATGGTCTCAGCCCCGACAGCCAACCCTTCCAGACCAACAAGGCTGGCCACAGTGGCGACCTCGCGCCTGGGCAGGGCAGTCCGTTCACCGGCGCCGACACCCAGACGCCGGCCACCGACACCGAGGCAGCGAACGCTCATGCGAACGTAAAAGACCGTCAGCCGAAGTGAACGGAACCCGTCGCGGGCGGCGGCGGGCCGTTCGAGCCGACCGGCATACCGTCGGCCAGGTTGATCCGGGTGGCGCGCATATGCTGCAATTCGTGCGCGGGACCTGACCGTTCAGCCAATGAGAAAGGCCGGCTGAACGCCGGCCTTTCCAGGTCACGCTTGATGAGGTCGGCTCAGCCGACGATCTCCGTATCGGAGAACCAGTACTTGATCTCCTGCGCGGCGGTTTCCGGCGCGTCGGAGCCGTGCACCGAGTTTTCGCCGATGGACAGCGCATGCACCTTGCGGATTGTTCCTTCGGCGGCATTGGCCGGGTTGGTGGCGCCCATCACTTCGCGGTTCTTGGCAATGGCGTTCTCGCCCTCCAGCACCTGGACGATCGTCGGCGCCGAAGACATGGACTCAACCAGTTCGCCGAAGAAGGGACGCTCCTTGTGAACGGCGTAAAAGCCTTCCGCCTCGCGGCGGCTCATCCACACACGACGCGAAGCGACGACGCGCAGGCCGGCGTCTTCCAGCATTTTGGTGATGGCGCCGGTGAGGTTGCGCCGGGTTGCGTCCGGCTTGATCATGGAAAAGGTGCGTTCGAGCGCCATGGGGTCGTCCTTCTGAGAATGGAATTGAGAGTGGCGGGCTCTATACAAGTCGCCCGGCCCATTGCCAAGGGGAGGCGGGCGCGGTGCACGTTTCTGTGGCGGGCCGGCGTCGACAGGATGGGCCAGAGGCGAGATCGGAGAGCTGCAATGCTGCGCTTTGCTTGCTATAGTCGCGTGTCGGCGCCGCGCTGAAGTCGGCCCGAATGGAGACAATATGACCATGACAGACGATCGTCAGGAGCGCATTCGCAACCGTGCACATCAGATCTGGCAGGAAGAAGGGCAACCGGCCGGTCAGCACGAACGTCACTGGAACCAGGCCGCGGCCGATATCGATCGGGAGGATGCCACGGGGAAGCCGCCGGCAGCCAAAAAACCGGCCAAGAAGGCAACCGGCGCCGGCAACACGAAAGCTGCCCCCAACGAGGCCAAGGCCGTCACAAAGACCAGCAAGCCAAAAAAGGCGGCGACCAAGTAGGTCTGGCCGTCTCGCTCCAACCTGTTCGCAAGGATTGAAGGCCATTGCGCTCGCCTTGCGGCAAGGCCAGGCGCCGCGACCTCATGCCGCCGCGGCTACCTTTCGTCCCAACCCGCCATGCAGGTCGAGGCAGCGGGCGAACCATTGCGCCACCAGGTCGCCGTCGTCGAGCAGCCGATAGGGCGAGGCTATACGCGCCCATTGCAGTGCGCCAAAGACGATGTAGTCGGCAAACAGCGGTGAGGCGCCGCCGATGAACGGTTGGTAGCTCAGCGTCGAGCGCAGCGGCTCCAGCGAGGCCCTGAAACTGGTGAGCCCGGCTTCCCGCGCGGCCATCACGTCTTCCAGTTTCTTGCCCAGGCGCTGCTCCCGGCTCTGGCGGAAATAGGCGGCGTTCGCGGCGTCCTGCATGGCGTGGAGATCCATGATCGCGGCGGTGGTCACATAAGGATGGATGGTCAGCTGCGACCAGCGCTCGACGAAGCGCGCCATCGCCTTCCCGCCTTCGCCGCCGAACAGCGTCGGCCGCTCCGGATAGGCCTCTTCGAGATAGAGAGCGATGGCGAAGGAATCGGCGACGACGGTGTCCCCGTCGCGGATCACCGGAACGAGTTTCGATACACCGCCCTCGACGCTGGGCACTTCGAGGAAACGCGTCGGCACGGTGCTGATTTCGAGCCCCTTATGGGCCAGCGCCATCGTCGTCTTCCAGCAATGCGGGCTGAACGGACGGCTCTCGTCGCGCCCGACGAGATCATAAAGCACAATGGTCATTGGCGTCGGCTCCCTTGCGGTCTAGGTATCGCTCCCGATACCCGAAACGGGCTCGGCGGAGAAGAAGATGAGACAGCACTTCATGATGTTTGCGGCCTATAATCAATGGGCCAATGGCCGCATCTACGATGCCGCCACCGAACTCGACGAAGAGGAATTCAATCGCGATGTCGGCGCCTTCTTCGGCTCGTTGATGGGCACGCTCAATCACCTTCTGACAGCCGACCGCATCTGGATGAAGCGCTTCACCGGCGAGGGCGACGCGCCGACGACACTGGATGCTATCCTCTACCGGGCCTTGCCCGGCCTGCGAATGGCACGCGAGGCGGAGGACAGGAGGATCATCGACTGGATCGGCGGCCTGAGCGACAAAGCGTTGACGGGTCGCTTCACCTACATGACAGTCTCGGACATGCGCACTGTCTCGCAAAGGCTGGCGCCGGCGCTGGATCATGTGTTCAATCACCAGACCCACCACCGCGGCCAGGCGCATATGATCCTGACGGTTCTGGGCCGCCCTTCAGTGCAGCTCGATCTGGCGTCTTTTCAGCGCACCGAGGAGGGGCGCGCATATGCGTGATTTCGCCGCCGGCAGACAGTCAGGCGTCGATCTCACAATCCAATTGGCTCTGCGTCAAAGCCGCCTCTGCCATGATCCATTGTTTGAACAGCAGCACCTTGCGTGTCGCAAGCGTCTTATGGGGGGAGACGAAATACCAGCCGGCCGTGTTCGGGTGGTGGACGGCGAATGGAGCCACCAGCCTTTCGGCGTGGATATCGCTGGCCATGTAGGCGCGATTGGCCACCGCAAAGCCCATCCCGGCATTGGCTGCCTCGTAGGACATCATGCACGAATCGAAATAGATGCTTCTGGTCTCGCTGAGCACGAAGCTTGCACCGGCAAAGCCAAGCCAGGATTGCCAGTTCTGGGTGCAGGTGTCGGAATGCAGGAGCGTGAAGTGCTTGAGGTCGTCGGGTGTCACCTTCGACGGCTTGTCGCCGAGAACGTCATGGAACAGCTTGCGGCTGCACACAGGCGTCAGGTCTTCCCGAAAGAGCAGATCGGCCTGCAGCCCGGAAAGTCCGCCGTCGCCATAGCCATAGCGGATTTCGAGGTCGAACTCCGAAGTCGTGAATTCGTGCGTCGCATAGGAGGTCGAGACCCGCATGGTGATGTCGGGATATCGCTGCTGAAACAGCGGCAGGCGCGGAAACAGCCAGCGTGCGGCAAAGGTCGGCAGCACCGATATCTTCAGCACATGTTCCTGTGATTGCCCGGTCGCTTCCATGCTGGCGGCGACGATCCGCTCCAGCGCCTCGCGAACGCGCGACACATAGGTCTCGCCCTCCGGCGTCAGAGATACCGCATTGCCACCGCGCTGGAAGATCTTGAAGCGCAGCTGGTCCTCCAGGCTTTTGACACGCTGGCTGACCGCCGAAGCGGTGATGAACTGCTCTTCGCCGGCGCGCGTGAAATTCCCGTGCCTGGCAGCACTCTCCACGATTTTCAACGAATTGAGGTTAACCTGATTGAGCAAACGCACAGTTTCGACCTTAAGCTGGGCTTACGCTAGCACCAGCATTCCTAACTTTACAGGGGTGGGCGAATTTATCGAGTGATTGCCAAGTGTTGTCCCCATCCTGGAGAAGTAAAGCGAACGCCTATGCCATTCCCGACTGTGTTATGCGATGGGTCGCGAAGCCAGCATCGGCCACGGCACCGCCTGGAAAGTGTCGAGCTTCGGCGTTGGGCAGCATCTGCACGGCGTCGCGATCGGCTTGGAGCGGCTCGGAGGCGGAAAGCTGTGTTTGACGAAACGAACGTGCTGCCGGGCAGGAAGCGCATTTGCTGGTCAGGAGTTTGGCGCCGAGGCGCTCACTTTATGCCGCGATGAGGGCCGAAAAGGCGGTCGAGCAAATGAATTTCAGGCGTTGTGCCCGTTGGAAGCATATTCTTGAGATATTGGCGCACAACCTAGGCGCGAAGTCTGTCAGTACTAAGTATTAGATTTTCTAATTTGCAACGCATCGATTTTCATAAAAGATATATGGTGGCAAGTCTTGATTCGGTTTAGGCTTGACGATCCGTTGGTGGGCTCGGTTAAAGAGATACATCGATAAAAGTCTTCGCTGGGGTGGAGGGCTTTGTCGCAAATAGGATGAAAAGAATTGTCAAATATCGAGGATAAGACCGTTATCGAGCTGACGGCTGATATTGTCTCGGCCTATGTCGGCAACAATCCGCTTCCGGCTTCCGGCCTGCCTGACCTGATTGCCAGCGTCAGCGCGTCGGTTCGGAAGCTGGCCGGCGCGGTTGTCGCGGAAAGCCCGAGCCTGGTGCCGGCCGTGAACCCGAAGAAGTCGGTGTTTCCCGATTACATCGTCTGCCTGGAGGACGGAAAGAAATTCAAGTCGCTCAAGCGGCATCTCCGGACGGACTATGGCCTGAGCCCGGACGACTATCGGGCCAAATGGGGCCTGCCGCCCGACTATCCGATGGTCGCTCCAAACTATTCGGCGACGCGGTCCGCTCTGGCGAAGTCGACGGGACTCGGCCGCAAGCCGGCGGCAGCGCCCGCCGCGGCCAAGGCAACGAAGCGCAAGGTAACGGCCTGAGCGCTGCCCGGACCCGTGTGGCAAGCCGCTGATCGGCTGCATTGACGGCGCCTTTGCGGGCGTCGTTTCCAGGCCTTGTGCGGTCAACTGGCCAGCAAGGCCTTGCGAAGCGTTGATGTCCAGTGCAAAAGCGCGGCCATGCTGATCATCAACGACCTTTCGCTCCGCATGGCCGGACGCCTGCTTCTCGACCATGCCTCGCTGACCTTGCCGGCCGGCACCAAGGCCGGCCTTGTCGGCCGCAACGGCACCGGCAAGACCACGCTGTTCAAGGCCATCACCGGTGATTTTCCCTCCGAGACCGGATCCATCGGCCTGCCGAAGAACACGCGCATCGGCCAGGTGGCGCAGGAAGCCCCGGGCACCGAGGAGCCGCTGATCGAGATCGTGCTGAAGGCCGACCTCGAACGGACGGCGCTGCTCGAAGAGGAAAAGACCGCCACCGATCCGCACCGCATCGCCGACATCCACATGCGGCTGGCCGATATCGATGCGCATTCAGCCGAGTCCCGCGCGGCCACCATTCTTGCCGGCCTCGGCTTCGACGACGCGGCGCAGCGCCGCCCGGCTTCCTCTTTCTCCGGCGGCTGGCGCATGCGCGTGGCGCTCGCGGCCGTGCTGTTTTCCGAGCCCGACCTTCTGCTGCTCGACGAGCCAACCAACTATCTCGATCTCGAGGGTACGCTGTGGCTGGAAAACTATGTCTCGAAATATCCGCGCACGGTGCTGCTGATCTCGCACGATCGCGACCTGCTCAACCGCGCCGTCAATTCGATCGTCCATCTCGACCAGAAGAAGCTGACGTTCTGGCGCGGCGGCTACGACCAGTTCGAGCGCCAGTATACCGAGCAGAAGGAATTGCAGGAGAAGGGCCGCGTCAAGCAGGAAGCCGCCCGCAAGCACATGGAATCCTTCGTCGAGCGCTTCCGCGCCAAGGCCTCGAAGGCGAGGCAGGCGCAGTCGCGCATCAAGGCGTTGGAAAAGATGAAGCCAATCGCGGCTATCGTCAACGATACGGCGCGGCCATTCTCCTTCCCTGAGCCGGGGAAGACCGTGGCATCGCCGATCATCGCGCTGAACAACGTCAATGTCGGCTACACCGAGGGGCAGCCGATCCTGAAGAAGATGACGTTGCGCATCGATGCCGACGATCGCATCGCGCTGCTCGGCGCCAATGGCAACGGCAAGTCGACCTTCGCCAAATTGCTGTCCGGCCGGCTTAAGCAGGAGAGCGGCACCATGACGGTGGCGCCCGGGCTGAAGGTGGCGATCTTTGCCCAGCACCAGCTCGACGATCTGCGTCCCGAAGAAAACGCATACGAGCATGTCCGCCGGCTGATGCCGGAGGCGCCGGAATCGAAAGTGCGCGGCCGCGTCGCCCAGTTTGGTCTCACCACCGAGAAGATGAACACGGCCGCCAAGGATCTTTCAGGCGGCGAGAAGGCGCGGCTGTTGATGGGTCTGTCGGCCTTCGAGGGGCCGAACCTGTTCATCCTCGACGAGCCGACCAATCACCTCGACATCGACAGCCGTGAATCTCTGATTCACGCGCTGAACGAATTTCCCGGTGCCGTCATCCTGATCTCGCACGACCGCCATCTGCTGGAGGCGACCGCCGACCGGCTGTGGCTGGTCAAGGACGGCGCCGTCAACCCATATGACGGCGATCTGGAGGACTATAAGACGCTGGTCACCGGCGTGTCCGGCGACCGCCGCGAGCGGCGCGAGGCCGAGAAGGCTTCGAAAGCCGACCGCCGGCGCGAGGCGGCGCAGCGCCGCGCTGCTTTCGAACCGCTCGCCAAGGAAATCCGCGCCACCGAGGCGCTGATGGACCGTATCCGCAAGCGCATCGACGGCATCGAGGACGAACTGGCCAATCCGGCGATCTACGAAAAGGATCCCTCGACCGCGACGCGCCTGGCCAAAGAGCGCTCGCAGCTTGCCCAGACACTGGCCGGCCACGAGGAAAAATGGCTGACCATGTCGGCCGAGTACGAGGAAGGCACGGCGGAGTGATTGCGTAATCTCCCCCCTTGTGGGGGAGATGGCCGGCAGGCCAGAGGGGGGCGCTGTCCCGCCTGCCTGCCAGCTCTTGCACTGGCTGACCATCGGTCTTTGGTCGCTTGCGGATCATGCCAACAGTTGGCGATCCTTCGCGCCCCCCTCTGTCCTGCCGGCCATCTCCCCCACGAGGGGGGAGATCGGCTAATCATCTGGCCCTACACGCCGTCTCCAAAACCCGCTACACAAACCCCATGAACCAGCACGCCAAGCTCCG
>NZ_JAMYTH010000021.1:0-114607 GCF_040322415.1 Mesorhizobium sp. M0152 | reverse complement strand
AAAACCGATCGCAACTTCTCCGCGATGATCTACGCATGCGCTGCCGTCATCAATTCTCGATGATTCTCAACAGCCCCTAGAGCAAGCGGCCGGTGCGCGTGGTGGGTCCGGCGTTCTTCCCCGCCGAATGATCGACAGGCTTTGCGGACCGGCTGAACGATTTTCACCGAAAGGCCGAGCGGCTCGCCTTAAAAGTCATTCGGGACGGGAAACGGTTTCACACTGCCCCTGAAGTTGCTTCAATCGCAGACCATGCGAACCCTTTTGCCGGGTTCGCTGACGTTCCTGCATGCCAGTTGTTTCTCCGCGCCGGAGGACGGGGGAGGCGGGGAGGAACGCTTGGTCAAGTGCCGTCTCGGCGCGGCCGGTCCAGTGGTTCTGCGCTCCGAAACGCGTCTTTCCGGTTGCGGGGCCACCGGGAAGGCGCCGTTGACGGCTGGCACCTGTCCGTACTCGATATTGGGCGGCGGCCGATCCCAGAAACGCCTGACGTCGAGCGGCCGCGGGATGATGACAGTGCCGTCGTAGCTGCGCGAGCAGCCGCTGCCTAAAAGCAGCGTCACACCCAGGAAGAAAGGCACCATCCGTCCAGACATCAGCAACACCCCTGCGTGGGTTATAACGCGGCTTCGATGCAGCCGACAACCGGGCGCAATAACGCAACAGGGCAACGAATCCGATTAACGGGTTCCTCCGGAGCGTTCGCCTGCGTGTTGGTTGAGAAGCATCAAACGAAAAACCCGCCGGTGCGGCGGGTCATTGGCGCAAATCTGCACCATAGGTAGATATCTACCATAGCTGCACTCACCCTGTCAAGAAAAAATTCCTATCATGAAAAGTTGCCCGGCACAAAAAGGTGCCGGCACCGCCGATGTTGGTAGGCCTCTTTGCCAACCTGAGTTCGGAGCCCTGAATAACGCAGGCGCAACAGGCCGATATGGCCGTTAAGGTTAGCGGATCGTTAATGCTTCTCGGGCACATTCCGCCGACGAACCGCGGAGGGAGGGTTCGGCCTGGTTTTCGGGGTGGGGATGGCATGGCGGAAGCGGACGAAGCAATCGGTGCGCGGAGCACAAGTGGTCCCCGCAAGGTGGCGGCGCATGACGGCGACGCGGCACCGTTCGCTCGGGACATGCATTCGCCTGATGTGCTTCGACAGCTTGTCGAGGCCGGCTCGGACTGGATCTGGGAGACCGACGCCGAGCTGCGCTTTTCCTGGCTTTCGCAGACCTACCAGGCGGCCACGGGCATTGATCCGGCTGATGTGCTTGGCCGGTTTCGCTTCGATTTCCTCAATCAGGTCCTGAAAGGCAGCCGCAGCGCCGCAGCGCATCTGGAGGATCTGCAGGCGCACCGGCCGTTTCGCGACTTCGTTTACGAACTGAACGGCGGGCGCGCCGACTGTCGCTGGGTTCTGACTTCAGGCTTTCCTCGGTTCGACGATGAAGGGAAATTCACGGGCTATCGCGGCATAGGCCGCAACGTCACGGCGCTTGCCGGCGCGTTCGAGGATCTCGGGCAGAACGATTTGCCCGATGACGACACCGGCGAACAGCATCTCGCCGATCTCGAGCGGACGATGGATGCCATGCACATGGGGGTCGTGCTACTGGATGCCCGGCTCGACACGCTGATCGTCAACAAGGCCTATCGCGACCTCTCCAGGATCGCGGACGGCTCTGTCACCGCCGGCGCGCCGTTCAGCCTGTTGATGGAACTCAACCGCCGCAATGGCATCTACGGCGACCTCGACGAACAGCAATGGCAGCGTTACCTCGCCAGCCGCATCGAGGAGATACGCGCCGGCTCCGTGGCGCCACGCGAGTTTGTCCATGCCAATGGCAGGACGATGATGTTCTCGGTGACGGCGCTGTCCGGGGGCAGGCGGCTGTTGACCTATTACGACGTCAGCGAGCTCAAGCGCCGCGATGCCGAGATCGAGAGCGCCAACGCCAAGATCACCGAGACCTTCGCCAATCTTCGCACGATGGTCGATTCAATGCCGATCGGCGTCCTTGTCCTCGATGCGGACATGCGTGCGGAGGTGATCAACCGCGCCTTCCACGAGTTTTGGAAGATCGATCCCCGCCACGCCGGGATCGGCTGCGATTTTCGCGAGCTGATGCAGGCCAGTCGCGACATCGATCCCCATGGAGCCGACGACATCGCATGGCAGAGCCATATGGCCGCGCGCGAAGCCGAAATCAGGGCCGGCGTGGCGGGCTCCAGGCAATTGCCGCGCAATGACGGGCGCACGCTCATAGCGTCGCTGGCGCCGCTGGCAGGCGGCAAGCGGCTGATCTCCTATGTCGATGTCACCGACATGAAGGACCGCGAGGCAGAGCTTGCCGAAGCGTTGGAAAAGGCGCGGCTGGCGGAAGCCGTGATCAACGGCGTCAAGGATCCGATCTTCGTCAAGGACGACAATCTGCGCTTCGTCTTCGTCAACGAGGCGTTCGCGGCCCTGTTTGGCCAGACGCGGCAAGCCATGCTCGGCAAGCCAGGCGGCGATTTTCTCGCGCCGGCCGAGGTCGCCCTCTTCGAAAGCAGCGAACGGGAGGTGCTTGCGAGCGGACGGCTCTACGAAGTGGAAGAAAGTTTCGAGGCCGACGGCGCCAGCCGTTCTCGCATCGTCCGGAAGAACCGTGTCGGGATGGCAAGCGGCCGCAACTACGTCGCCGGCTTCCTGTTCGACATTTCCGACATGAAGCGGCGCGAGACCGAGGCGCAGGAAGCGCGCAAACACCTCGCCAGCGTGCTGGAATCGCTGCCGGCGGCCGTGATCATCTACGATCGCGACGACAATTTCGTCTTCGCCAACCATAGGATGCAGGACACGCTGCCGGCGTTGAAACCGGCATGGCAGGCCGGCCGTTCCTTGCGCGACGCGCTCACGCTCGGCCATTCGGTCGGCTATTTCCGCTCAAGCGGCGATCCGCAGGTCGATCGACTTTACGACGGTGATCGCGAGCGCTGGCTGGACGGCATCCTTGCCCGCTATCATCTGCCCTATTCGTCCTTCGAGCGCCACAATTCAGACGGCCGCTGGTACCAGGTCTACGACATGCGTACCGACGACGGCACGTTCATCGGCGTTCGGGTCGATATCTCCGAGATCAAGAGCCGTGAGGCGGCGCTGCGCGACAGCATGCGCCAGATCGACTTGTTCCGCCACGTCATGGACGAGTTGCCTGTGGCGGCCTTCATCAAGGCGCAGGATCTGAGCATCGAATTCGTCAACAAGGCCTGGTGCGCACTGACCGGCATCGCCAAGGAAGACGTCATCGGCCGGACCGACCGCCAGCTGTTCGGCACGGACGATGCGGAAAACTACAGCCAGGACGACGCCGAGGTCGTGACCACCGGCAAGGGCCGCGAGATCGAGGAGCCCGTCACCCATCGCGACGGATCGGTGCGGCAGTTGATGACGCGCAAGAGCCGCTTGGTGGCGACAGACGGATCGGTGCATCTGGTCGGCTCCAGCACCGACATCACCGACGTCAAGGCGCGCGAGCGGGCGCTGGAAGAAAGCATGCGCGAGAACGAGGTGTTCCGCAGCCTGATCGACAACGTTCCGGTGTCGATCTACGCCAAGCGGTCCGATCTCAGGCAATTCTACGTCAACAAGGGGTGGTGCGATCTCACCGGCTTCAGCAAGCAAGACGCAATCGGCAGGACCGACGTCGAGATCTTCGGGCCGGATGGCGAGGCCTTCGTGGCCAGTGATCTCGCCGTGCTGCGCACCGGCGACACCCAGGAGATCGAGGAGACGGTAACCCTTCCGGACGGAACTGTCAGGCATCAGTTCGCGCGCAAGGGCGCGATGATCGCGTCCGACGGTTCGCTCTACCTGATCGGTTCGACCACCGACATCACGGAGCTTAAGCAACGCGAGGCGGAACTCGGCGAGGCCCGCCAGCGCGCCGTGCTCGCCGACCGCGCCAAATCGGAATTCCTGGCCAATATGAGCCATGAGATCCGCACGCCGATGAACGGCGTGCTCGGCATGGCCGAACTCCTGGCCAAATCCAATCTCGATCCGAAACAGAAGACGTTCACCGACATCATCGTCAAATCGGGCAACGCGCTTTTGACCATCATCAACGATATCCTGGATTTCTCCAAGATCGATGCCGGGCAGCTGGTGCTCGATCCCGCGCCGTTCAACCTCGCCGAGGCGATCGAGGACGTGGCGACGCTGGTGTCGACACGGGCCAAGGAGAAGGATCTCGAACTCATCGTGCGCATCGAACCGGGGCTTGAAAGCCTGTTCATAGGCGATGTCGGCCGCATCAGGCAGATCGTCACCAACCTGCTCGGCAATGCGGTCAAGTTCACCGAGGAAGGCCATGTGCTGGTCGACGTGACCGGCGAACGGGTTCCGGCAGGGACCAGCCTGACGATCTCGGTCACCGACACCGGCATAGGAATTCCCGAGGGAAAACTGAAACAGGTGTTCGAGAAGTTCAGCCAGGTCGACACCTCTTCGACAAGGCGGCACGAGGGCACCGGTCTTGGCCTCGCCATCACCTCGCGACTGGTCGAACTGATGGGCGGGGACATCGGCGTCGAGAGCGCCGAGGGCAAGGGCTCGACCTTCTGGTTCACGGTGACGCTGCCAAGGGCAGGACAGCTGAACGGCCAGCGCATCACGCCGGTGGACGTGACCGGCGCGCGCGTGCTGATCGTCGACGACAATGCCGTCAACCGGGCCATCCTGACCGAGCAGATGACCTCATGGACCTTTGATTCCTGCGCGGCCGAAAGCGGCGCCGAGGGGCTCAAGGTGCTGATCGCCGCCGCCGCCTATGGAGTGCCGGTCGACTGCGTCGTGCTCGATTACCAGATGCCTGGCATGAGCGGCGCCGAGATGGCTCGCGTCGTGCGCAACACCGCCGGGCTCGCCGACACGCCGATCATCATGCTGACCTCGGTCGACCAGTCGCTCGCCAACACCAGCTACCGTGATCTCGGCATCGATGCCCAGCTGATCAAGCCGGCGCGGTCCTCGGTGCTGCTGGAAACGCTGGTCGCCACCGTCCAGCGGCATCGCCACACCACGGCCAACCATGCACAGCCGCCGGCAGCCGACGGGCGAGGCGTCGGTACTCCTGAACCAGCAGCACCGGCGCCATCCGAACAACGCGCGATGCTGCAGCCCCCCGCGGTTCGCCCCCGGCTGCCCGCCACGGGCGGCGGCGAGCACAGGCTGGATATCCTGGTGGCCGAGGACAATGAGGTGAACCAGATGGTCTTCACCCAGATCCTTGGCGAGACCGGCTATGGTTTCGAGATCGTCGGCAACGGCCGCAAGGCGCTCGACGCCTTTGGCAGGCTCAACCCGTGCATGATCCTGATGGATGTCTCCATGCCGGAGATGAACGGGCTCGAGGCGACCGCCGCGATCCGCCGGCTGGAGCAGGAGACCGGCACGCATGTGCCGATCGTCGGCGTCACCGCGCATGCCCTCAAGGGCGATCGCGAACGGTGCCTGGAGGCGGGCATGGACGATTATCTGCCCAAGCCGATCAGTCCCAGGGCCCTGCTCGAGAAGGTCGAGCGCTGGGTGGGTGCTGGCCGCCACGTCCAGCGCAACGCCGGATAGCACCGCGTCGGCCTGATCACGGCATCCGCGAGCGAGCAGAGAGAATCAGCCAGGATTCGCTGCCGCGGCCACGTGCAAGGATATGGTGCGATCGCACCATATCAAAGGCACCGTCCAGCCGGGACAATGACGACATCGATTCCGCCCTTCCAGTTACGGGCGGGAGCAGCGACCGCCGGCATGAAACAGCGTCAATCTACCCCAACGGACCTGTTTTCGGCGATGGCCCGGCCAGACACCCTCTGGCTGCGAGCGACGCGCTCCCGTCCGGATTTTTTTGCCTGAATCCAATCCTGTCGAATCCGTTGCGGTCGCAGCGCACAGGCCGTGCAAGCCGCTGATTCCGGGGACAATCCAGGATCTTGCCGTCGACGCCAGAGGCTCCCGGATTTACCCGTGCCGGCGACGCGTTACCGGGCTGACATCAAACTGTCATGCGACTGTTATAATCGAAGGCTATTGGCCTCAGCGGGCGCCGGCAAGAAATGGCGCCGAGAGACCATCTTCCGAACAGGAGCAGGCCACATGAAGAAATTCCTCCTTACGGCGTCGGCCGGGGCGCTTGCGCTCGCCGCGTCGTCCGGCTTCGCCGCCGCGCGCGACCAGATTCAGATCGCCGGGTCGTCGACCGTGCTACCTTATGCCAAGATCGTCGCCGAGCAGTTCGGCGAAACGTTTACCAACTTCAAGACCCCGGTGGTCGAGTCCGGCGGTAGTGGCGCCGGCATCAAGGAATTCTGCAAGGGCGTGGGCGAAGACACCATCGACATCGCCAACTCCTCGCGCCCGATCAAGAAGGACGAACTGAAGTCTTGCGCCGACGCTGGTGTCAAGGAAGTCCAGGAAGTCCGCATCGGCTATGACGGCATCGTCTTCGCCACCGACATCAAGGGTCCGGACTGGGCCCTGGTTCCCGCCGACATCTACAAGGCGCTCGCCGCCAAGCTGGTCGTCGACGGCAAGCTGGTCAACAATCCGAACACCAAGTGGAGCCAGGTCAATCCGAAGCTGCCCGATTGGGATATCGCCGCCTACATTCCCGGTGAGAAGCACGGCACCCGCGAAGTGTTCGAGGCCAAGCTTCTCGACGCCGGCTGCGACAAGGCCGCCATCAAGGCCACCGGCGTCAGCGACGAGAAGGAAATCGGCAAGACCTGCGTCGCCATCCGCAAGGACGGCAAGGCCGTCGACATCGACGGTGACTACACCGAGACCCTCGCTCGCATCGCTTCCAACAAGACCGGCGTTGGCGTGTTCGGCCTCTCCTTCTACGAGAACAATGCCGACAAGCTGAAGGTCGCCACCGTGGAAGGCATCGTGCCTTCGACCGAGACGATCGCCAGCGGCAAGTACCCGGTTTCGCGCCCGCTGTTCTTCTACGTGAAGAAGGCGCATCTCGGCGTCGTCCCGGGCCTGAAGGAATATGTCGAATTCTTCCTCGACGACCAGATGGTCGGCCCGGAAGGCCCGCTTGCCGAATACGGCCTGGTGGCTGCTCCGGACGCCGAACGTCAGGCCCAGCGCGACGCGTTCACCACCGGAAAGTCGATGTAATCAATCTTCCAGACCAGGGCGCGGGCCACGTCCGCGCCCTGGTCTTGTCGCCTGCCGCGATAGGCCTGGCGACTATATTTCCCCGGGGGTCGGTCCATGTCGTCCTTGCTCGTACTCGCCATTGTGATCGCCATCGGCGTGGTCGCGTTCCTGATCGGCCGCCAGCGCGCCGCGGCGCATGAAAATGGCACCGTGAAGCCGCACTCGCGCGCCCATTACCACGGCTGGTGGGCCTTCTTGCTCGCCGTCCTTCCCGCCCTTCTGCTGCTTGCCGTCTGGAACGTCGGCTCCTCCTTCTATCTCGACCGGCACATTCACGCCGTCCTGCCCGAGCGCACTGCCGACAGCAAGGTTGCCAGCGAGGCACTTGATGTCAGCCTGGTGAAGAGCCTGTCCAAGGGCTTGCGCAAGCTCGATGGCAACACCGTTTTGCCCGCAAGCTTTGCCGAACTGCAGCCGCTGCTTGCCGCCAAGGGCGTGGCGCTCGCGACAGACACCCAGGACTACATGATCCCGATCGCCATCGAGGCGAACAAGGTCCAGGACAGGCTTGGACTGTTCGGTGCGGCCGTAATCCTGGCTTTGTCGATTGCCGGCGCCTTCTATGCGCTGAGGCAGATCGCGCCGCGGGCGCGCGCCAGGAACAATGTGGAGAGACTGATGCTGTGGGGGCTGCTCGCCGCCTCGACCATCGCCATTCTGACCACGGTCGGCATCGTGCTTTCGATGCTGTTCCAGACGATCCAGTTCTTCGAAAGCGTGTCGCCGATGAGCTTCTTCTTCGGCACCGTATGGGACCCGCGCTTTGCCGCAGCGGGTTCGGGCGGAAACCAGGGCCAATTCGGCCTGATCCCGCTTCTGGCCGGCACGCTCTACATCGCTGCCGTCGCGCTGCTGGTGGCAGTGCCGGTCGGGCTGATGTCCGCGGTCTATATGGCCGAATACGCAACGCCCAAGGTCCGCTCAGTGGTAAAGCCGGCGCTTGAACTGCTCGCCGGCATCCCGACCATCGTCTACGGCATCTTCGCCGTGGTCACGCTTGGACCATTCCTGCGCGATCTCTCGGCAGCGCTGACCGGCGGCTCCCCCTTCATCCAGGGCCAGAGTATCTTCACCGCCGGCCTGGTCATGGGCGTCATGTTGATCCCGGTCGTGTCCTCGCTGTCCGACGACATCATCACCGCGGTGCCGCGCGCCATGCGCGACGGCTCGCTCGGCCTCGGGGCGACGCGCTCCGAGACGATCAAGCGGGTGATCCTTCCGGCCGCACTTCCGGGCATCGTCGGCGCCATCTTGCTGACCGCTTCGCGTGCTATCGGCGAGACGATGATCGTCGTGCTGGCCGCCGGCGTTGCCGCCAATCTCACCATCAACCCATTCGAGGCGATGACCACCATCACCGTCAAGATCGTCAACCAGCTGACCGGCGACCTCGAGTTCAACTCGCCGCAGACGCTGGTCGCCTTTGCGCTCGGCCTTACGCTGTTCGCGCTGACGCTGGTGATGAACATCGTCGCGCTCTACATCGTGCGCAAATACCGGGAGCAGTACGAATGACCGACATCCCCATGGGTTCTGTGGTCCCGGCGGCAGCTCATCCGCGCCGCGACATCGGTCTGAAGGCCCGCTACGCAGCGGAACGCCGCTTCCGCATCTATGGCGTGCTGGCGATCTCGGTCGGCCTGGCGTTCCTCGCCATCATGCTCGTCACCATCGTCTCCAAGGGCTACACCGCCTTCTGGCAGACGACGGTGACGCTGCCGATCAGCTTCGACGAGAAGGTGATCGATCCCTCCAATAAGCGCGCCACCGATTCGAGCGTGCTGATCAAGGCAAACTATCCCAAGCTTGCGGACAACGCGCTGATCGCCAAGCTCGGCATCGATCCCGCCAACAAGCCGATGGTCATGAAGCTCAAGGGGTTCCTGTCGGAGGGTGCCCGCGTCCAGCTGCGCGACATCGTCGCCGCCGACCCGTCGGTCATCGGCACGACGCGGAACGTCGATATCCTCGCCGCCGCCAATCTCG
The DNA here is from genome assembly GCF_040322415.1 of Mesorhizobium sp. M0152. Classification (NCBI taxonomy): domain Bacteria; kingdom Pseudomonadati; phylum Pseudomonadota; class Alphaproteobacteria; order Hyphomicrobiales; family Phyllobacteriaceae; genus Mesorhizobium; species Mesorhizobium sp. M0152. The sequence continues at coordinate 105,420 of NZ_JAMYTH010000021.1, read as the reverse complement.
ACTCCGCCTTCAAAGGCCAGATCGATCTCGGTGTCGACGAAGCGCGCCGCAAGGTGTCGGACCAGCAGATTGCGTGGATGAACAAGCTCAAGGCCGAGGGCTTGATGGCCGAGCATTTCAACACCGGTTTGTTCTCCTATGGCGCCTCCAGCCGCCCGGAAACCTCGGGCATGGGCGTGGCGATCATAGGCTCGTTCTACATGATGGTGATCGTGCTGCTCTTGGCGCTGCCGATCGGCGTCGCGGCTTCGATCTATCTTGAGGAATTCGCCAAAAAGAACCGTCTCACCGACCTGATCGAAGTCAACATCAACAATCTGGCGGCGGTGCCGTCGATCGTCTTCGGCCTGCTTGGACTCGCTGTGTTCATCAATTTCCTCGGCATGCCGCGCTCGGCCGCTTTCGTCGGCGGCCTGGTGTTGACGCTGATGACGCTGCCGACGATCATCATAGCCACGCGGGCCGCTTTGGCCGCCGTGCCGCCATCGATCCGCTCGGCGGCGCTCGGCCTTGGCGCGTCCAAGATGCAGATGGTGTTTCAGCACATCCTGCCGCTTGCCGCCCCCGGCATCCTCACCGGCACCATCATCGGCCTGGCGCGGGCGCTCGGCGAAACCGCGCCGCTGCTGCTGATCGGCATGGTCGCCTTCGTCGCCGACTATCCGAAGACGCCTTTCGATCCGGCCACGGCGCTGCCGGTGCAGATCTACATGTGGGCCAACGAGGCAGAGCGCGCCTTCGTCGAGCGCATGTCGGGTGCCATCATCATCCTGCTCGTCTTCCTCATGGCCATGAACATCACAGCGATCGTGCTGCGGCGCCGCTTCGAACGGCGCTGGTAAAAGAAGGCATCTGGTATGAACATCATGACCGAACAGTCCCTCGAAAACGCAGTGGGCGACAAGATGAGCGCCAAGTCGAACGAAGTGATCAAGATGCGCGGCGACAAGGTCGGCGTGTTCTACGGCGAGAAGCAGGCGCTGTTCGACGTCAATCTCGACGTCCGCCAGAACCAGGTGACGGCGCTGATCGGCCCCTCCGGCTGCGGCAAATCCACCTTCCTGCGTTGCCTCAACCGCATGAACGACACCATAGACTCGGCGCGGGTAACCGGCAGGATCACGTTGGACGACGAGGACATCTACGACAAAAACATCGACGTCGTCGAACTCAGAGCTCGCGTCGGCATGGTGTTCCAGAAGCCCAATCCGTTCCCGAAGTCGATATACGAGAACGTCGCTTACGGTCCACGCATCCACGGCTTGGCCAAGGGCAAGGCCGACATGGACCAGATTGTCGAATCGAGCCTGAAAAAGGCGGCGATCTGGAACGAGGTGAAGGATCGCCTGCAAGAGCCGGGCACCGGTCTTTCCGGCGGCCAGCAACAGCGCCTGTGCATTGCGCGCGCCATCGCGGTTTCGCCAGAGGTGATCCTTATGGACGAGCCCTGCTCGGCGCTTGACCCGATCGCCACCGCGCGCGTCGAGGAACTTATCGACGAATTGCGCCAGAACTACACGATCGTCATCGTCACCCACTCGATGCAGCAGGCAGCGCGTGTGTCGCAGCGCACGGCGATGTTCCATCTCGGCTATCTGGTCGAGGAGGGCGCTACCGACAAGATGTTCACCACTCCCGACGACAAGCGCACCCAGGACTATATCACCGGCCGGTTCGGTTGAGCAGTCCGGGCGAATTTACAGACACGAGGACAAGGTCATGGCCGAACACACAGTCGCAGCCTTCGACGAGGATCTAGGGCAGATCAGCAGGCTGATCAGCGACATGGGCGACCTCGCCAGTTCGATGGTCGGCGGCGCCACCAAAGCGCTGCTGAACACCGACAACGCTCTCGCGCAACGCGTCGTCTCCGATGACGCGATCATGGATGCGCGCCAGCGCGAGCTCGACGACCGCGCCATCACGCTGATCGCCAAGCGTCAACCGATGGCCGACGATCTGCGTCACGTCGTCGGCTCGATCCGCATGGCCGGCGACCTCGAACGCATCGGCGATCTTGCCAAGAACATCGCCAAGCGCGTCGGCACGGTCGGCCTCACCGCCACGCCGCGTGACCTGTCGCATTCCATCGATGCGATGGCGCAGCTGGTGCTGATCCAGGTGCAGGGCGTGATCGAGGAATATGCGGCGCGCGATGCCGCCGCGCTGACGACGCTGCGGGCCAACGACGAGCGCATCGACGTCAAATACACCTCGGTGTTCCGCGAACTGCTGACCTACATGATGGAAGATCCGCGCAACATCACCGCTTGCACGCATCTGTTGTTCTGCGCCAAGAATCTGGAACGCATCGGCGACCACGTGACCAACATCGCCGAAAATGCCTATTATGTCCTGACCGGTACGCAACTGCCCGCCAATCGTCCGAAGCAGGACGAAACGGCGATGTCGGCGCCGGCGGCCTGACGGCGGGGTGACCGGGCGATGATCGCGCCACGCATCATGGTGGTGGAGGACGAGGAGCCGTTAGGCGTGCTGCTCCGCTACAATCTGGAATCCGAGGGTTACCAGGTCGAGGTGGTGACGCGCGGCGACGAAGCCGAGATCCGGCTGCAGGAAAACGTGCCGGACCTTCTGGTGCTCGACTGGATGGTGCCGGCGGTTTCCGGCATCGAACTCTGCCGGCGCCTGCGAATGCGCGCCGAGACCGAGCGATTGCCGATCATCATGCTGACGGCGCGCGGCGAGGAAAGCGACCGCGTGCGCGGCCTTTCCACCGGGGCCGACGACTATCTGGTCAAGCCGTTCTCGACGCCGGAATTCATGGCCCGGGTCAAGGCGCTGCTGCGCCGCGCCAAGCCGGAAGTGCTGTCCAGCGTGCTCAAGGTCGGCGACATCGTGCTCGACCGCGAATCGCACCGGGTCTATCGCAAGAAAAGCGAGATCCGGCTCGGGCCGACCGAATTCCGCCTGCTCGAATTCATGATGCGCCATCCCGGCCGCGTGTTCTCGCGCAGCCAGCTGCTCGACAATGTCTGGGGCGAGACGATCTACATCGACGAGCGCACGGTGGACGTGCATGTCGGCCGGCTGCGCAAGGCGGTCAACAATGGCCGCATGCCCGATGTCATCCGCACCATTCGCGGCGCCGGCTACGCGATCAGGGAAGATTAGGTCTTTGGCGCGGAAGTTCCGTCAGATTGGGCTTCCGAAGGCGGGTCTCGGAGGTTTTGCGACTAGCCGAAAACGGCAGTCACTTCGTCATCCACGGGCGTAGCAAGGAGCGTAGCGACGCAGCGCAGACCCGAGGATCCTGTGCCGCGACTTCGGAGTGCTGCCACGATGCAGAATTCTGCTCCCCTGCACTCCACGACTACGGTCGCGGCAGGATCCCAGGGTCTCCGCGACGGAGCTTCGCTCCTGCTGCGCCCTGGGATGACGACATTGGGACGACTTCGGCAATATCCAAAATCGACGATGGTCTGCGGCATCGACGGCGGACGCCACTCAGGCTACGTTCTTTCCAGTGCCAGCTCTCGCCTGCACGCCAGGCGCGAAAATCTCCTGGTCGACGAAGGTCAGCGCGCGCATGGCGCAACCTTCCCTGATCAGCGGCAGTTCGTTGGGCTCGGTGTCGAAGGAAATCGATTCCGAGTGCTGGCCGCCGGCGGTCTGGGCGATGGCCTCGCGCAAGGCCGGCTCGATCAGGTCGAAAGCGGCGGCGCTGACGCCGACCATGGCGACAGGCGCCGGGTCGATCAGCGCGAACAGGCTGCCGAGGCCATAGCCGAGCGCCTCGCCGGCCTTGCGATAGGCCTCGCGCTCCGGTCCGTCTTTTTCGCGCGCCGAGGCCGCCAGCGTACGCATGTCGGCGTCGCTGACGTCGACCGGCTCGGTGTCCTCGCCAAGCTGCCTCGCATTGCGCCAGATCGCATAATTGCCGGCATAGGCCTCGACGCAGCCGCGCCGTCCGCAGCGGCAGAGCGCGCCGCCTGGCCGATGGATCATGTGGCCGAACTCGCCGCCCGAGGAATGGGTGCCGGTGAACAGTTCGCCTTTCAGCACCAGGCCCATGCCGATGCCGTGGGAAAGCAGGATGGCGATGAAGTCGTCGCGATAGCGCTGGGGATCGCGCCAGCGCAGCGCCACCGCCATCATGTTGCAGTCATTCTCCGTGGTGGCGGGAATGCCGAACTCGGCCTCGAGTATGTCGGCGAAGGCGATATCGGTCTGCGGCGTGATCGGCGACCACAGCATGGACCGCGCATCGGTGTCGGTGATGCCCTGGATCGCCAGCGCGATGCGGGCGACGCGCCGGACGTCGAGGTCGGGGTCCTCGATCCGGCGCCGCACGATGGCGACGCATTCGCCGATCAGCGCCTCGCGCGCCATGGTCAGCGTGTCCAGCCGGCGCTGCTCCTCGGCGATCACCTGGCCGGCATAGTCGATGACGGCGACGGACAGGAAGTTCAGCGACAGCACCACGGTCATCACCGCCGCCGCCTCCGGGTTGAGGCCGAGGCCGACCTGTGGGCGCCCGCGTTTCAGCGAGCCCGTCTCGCTCGGCTTGCCCTCGGTCAGGATGCCTTCGCCGATGAGGTCGGAGGAAATCGCCGATATGGTCGAGTGGCTGAGGCCGGTGGTCGCGGCGATCTCGGTGCGCGAGGGTTGGCTGGCACGGCGTACGGCCGCGATCACCATCGCCCGGTTGCGCCGACGCAAATCGTCGTGACGGATTCCGACCGACATGCTTCTCTCATATCCTCCCTGTCGCCGTGGTTCTTCCTGTCCCTCGAACGCTGCCGGCAACGTGGGCAAATACTGGCAGAAGCATGCGGTGCTGTCATTATTTATTCGGGGCTCGAAAAAAATTCGAGAGGACATCAAAATCCATCAGAATCGATGTTGACAGCGTTCCGGGGATGGACCAGTGTTTTTTCGAGGCTCGAAAAAATAGAGCCTCTGTGCCGGCCTTCGGGCCAGTTTGGTCGCGCCTTACGCGGCGCAGGGAGGATAACATGAGAAGATTCACAGCTGCCATCCTGGCGGGTGTCGCCATGTCGCTGACGCTTGCGTCGGTCGCCCAGGCGAAGGACAAGGTCATCGGCGTTTCGTGGTCCAACTTCCAGGAAGAGCGCTGGAAGACCGACGAAGCCGCCATGAAAACGGCGATCGAGGCAGCCGGCGACAAGTACATCTCCGCCGACGCGCAGTCCAATCCCGGCAAGCAGCTCACCGATGTCGAGAGCTTGATCTCGCAGGGCTCCAACTCGCTGATCATCCTGGCGCAGGATGCTTCGGCCATTGGCCCGGCGGTGCAGAAGGCGCTGGACGAAGGCATTCCGGTCGTCGGCTATGACCGGTTGATCGAGAACAAGGACGTCTTCTACCTGACCTTCGACAACAAGGAAGTCGGCCGCATGCAGGCCCGCGAAGTGTTCAAGGCCAAGCCGGAAGGCAACTATGTCTTCATCAAGGGCTCGGGTTCCGATCCGAATGCCGATTTCCTGTTCTCGGGCTCGATGGAAGTGCTCAAGGAGGCTATCGACAGCGGCAAGATCAAGAATGTCGGCGAGGCTTACACGGACGGCTGGCTGCCTGCCAACGCCCAGAAGAACATGGAACAGTTCCTGACCGCCAACGACAACAAGGTCGACGCCGTGGTCGCGGCCAATGACGGCACCGCCGGCGGCGTCGTCGCGGCGCTGACGGCGCAAGGTCTTGCCGGCACCGTGCCGGTCTCGGGCCAGGACGGCGACCACGCCGCGCTGAACCGCATCGCGCTCGGCACGCAGACCGTGTCGGTGTGGAAAGATGCTCGCGAGCTCGGCAAGACCGCCGCCGAGATCGCCTCGCAGCTGGCCGACGGCAAGAAGACGGCCGAGATCGCCGGCGCCAAGGACTTCACGACCCCGGGCGGCAACACCGTCAAGTCGCTGTTCCTGACCCCGGTTGCCATCACCAAGGATAATCTCAACCTCGTCATCGACGCAGGCTGGATCAAGAAGGACGAGGTCTGCGCGGGTGTCGCCGCCGGCAGCGTCGCGGCCTGCAACTAAAGGGCTGGCCTCTTCCTGCATTCTCAACGCCGCGGCCCCAAGCCGCGGCGTTTTCTCAAAAAGATTTGTTTTTCCGCATCAGGCGGATAGCTTCTAGGCTGGGTTTCGGTATCCGCGTCAGACGGCCAGCCGGTGCGAGGAAATCATGACCGACATCACGTCCACTACCCCGCAGGGCGACACCGCGCGCGCGTCGGAACTCGGCGCGGTCGCCCGGTTCCTGAAGGCGACCGAGATCGATACCCGCATGCTCGGCATGATCGGCGCGCTGCTGGTCATCTGGATCGGGCTGCACGTCATTTCCAGCCTGCGCCTCGGCGTCAATCCGTTCGATTTCGACAGTCGTACCTTTCTCACGCCGCGCAATCTGTGGAACCTGTCGGTGCAGACATCCGCGGTCGCCATCATGGCCTGCGGCATGGTGCTGGTGATCGTCATGCGCAATATCGACCTGTCCGTCGGCTCCGCCGAGGGCTTGATCGGCATGGTGATGGGCTTTGCGCAAGTGCATTTCCTGGTGCGGTTTGTCGGGCTCGAACTCGGCAATCCGTGGATCTGGGTTCTGGCGCTGGTCATCGGCCTGGCGCTCGGCTTGCTGATCGGCGCTTTTCAAGGTTTCATCATCGCCTATCTCGAAGTGCCGGCCTTCATCGTGACGCTTGGCGGCTTGCTGGTCTGGCGCGGTGCCGCCTGGTGGATCACCAGCGGCCAGACCGTGGCGCCGCTCAATGCCACCTTCCAGTTGATGGGCGGTGGACCGGCGGGATCGATCGGCGCGACATGGAGCTGGGTCGTCGGGATCGTCGCTTGCCTTGGCGTGGTGTTTGCGCTGTTCAATGGACGGGTGCAGCGCAAGCGGTTTCGTTTTCCGCTGCGTCCGATCTGGGCCGAGACGCTGCTCGGCGCGGTCACCTGCGCCGTCATCATGGGAGCCGTGTGGCTGGCCAACTCCTATCCCTGGCCTGTCGGCATCGTGAACCGATACGCGGCCGCCAACAACATCACCGTGCCCGAGGGCGGCCTGTTCATTGCCCATGGCATCGCCATACCGGTGCTGATGGCGATCGCCGTCGGGCTGGTCATGACCTTCATCACCAAACGCACCCGTTTCGGCCGCTATGTCTTTGCCATCGGCGGCAACCCGGAAGCCGCCAATCTCGCCGGCATCAACACGCGCTGGATCACCATGAAGGTGTTCATGATCATGGGGGTGTTGGCCACGATCGCCGCCGCGATCTCGTCGGCCCGGCAGAATTCGGCCACAAATGCGCTCGGGACGCTCGACGAACTGCTGGTCATCGCGGCCGCCGTCATCGGCGGCACGTCGCTTGCCGGCGGCTCGGGAACGATCATCGGGGCCATGCTCGGCGCGCTGCTGATGCAATCGCTGCAATCGGGCATGGTGCTGCTCGGCGTCGACTCGCCGCTGCAGAGCATCGTCGTCGGCGCCGTGCTGGTCATCGCCGTCTGGCTCGATACCGTCTATCGAAAGCGCGTCTGAGCAAGATCCAAAAAGTGAACACCGCCATGACTGACAACACTGCTCCTGCTGCCTCCGCGCTGATCGACATGCGCAACATCTCGATCGCGTTCGGCGGCATTCGCGCGGTCGACGACGCCTCGATCGATCTGTTTCCCGGCGAGGTCGTGGCGCTGCTCGGCCACAACGGCGCCGGCAAGTCGACCCTGATCAAGATCCTGTCCGGCGCCTACAAGCGCGACGCAGGGCAGATCTTCGTCAATGGCGAAGAAGCAACGATCTCCAACCCGCGCGATGCCAAGAAACAAGGCATCGAGACGATCTACCAAACGCTGGCGTTGGCGGACAATGTCGATGCCGCAGCCAACCTGTTTCTCGGCCGCGAGCTGATGACCGCCTGGGGCACGCTCGACGACGTTGCGATGGAGGCCGAGGCGCGCAAGGTGATGGGCCGGCTCAATCCCCGCTTCCAGCGCTTCAAGGAGCCGGTGATCAAACTGTCGGGTGGGCAGCGGCAGTCGGTGGCGATCGCACGCGCGATCCTGTTCAACGCCCGCATCCTGATCATGGACGAGCCGACGGCGGCTCTCGGTCCGCAGGAAACGGCGCAGGTCGGCGAACTGGTCAGACAGCTCAAGTCCGACGGCATCGGCATCTTCCTGATCAGCCACGATATCCACGATGTGTTCGAACTGGCCGACCGCGTCTGCGTGATGAAAAACGGCCAGGTCGTCGGCACGGCGCGCACCACCGATGTGACCCAGGACGAGGTACTCGGCATGATCATCCTGGGCAAATGTCCTCCCGGTGCCATTCCCGGTCCGGGCGCGTTGAAGATCGCCGCCTGAGCCTGTTGGCGGCCGGCGAAGGCGATCAGACATGCCCGGTTGCCGGGCATGTGATGTACCAGCTGGCACCATGGCTTGGCCGTGCCATTGTCTTGGCCCCGCGAGTTGCCCATAAAGGTCCGATGCTCAAGGGCTACACGATCCGTTGAAGAAATTTTTTCCAATCGTCGCGTTCATCGCCGTTGCGCTGATCAGCATGACCATGGCGGGGTTCGCCTATTTCGCGACGCAGGAAGCCGCCCGCATCAAGTTCGAGGCGACGGCCGACGACGCGCTCAACCGGATCGAGAGCCGTATCGACCTGCATCTGTCGCTGCTGCGGTCGACACAGGCGCTGTTCGACGCCCGCAACGGCGACATCTCCCAGAACGAGTTCAACGCATTCTTCAGCGCGCTGAATGTCGACAATAATTTCGCCGGCCTGCGCGGCATCGGGTTCCTGCGGCTCGTCAAGACGGGCGACGAGGCGGCGGTCGAACGCGACATCCTCCGCGACCAGGGCGCCAGCCGTCCGGTCTATCCGGATACGACGCAGCCCTGGCGCACGCCGATCGTGCTTTTCGAACCGCTGGATCCGTCCAACCAGGCCGGCATCGGCTACGATATGTTCAGTGAACCGGTGCGGCGCGAGGCGATCGAAAAGGCGATGTCCGATGACCAGCAGCACGCGAGCGGGCTGGTGCAGCTCGGCCAGGGCACCGGCGCGGCGCAGACCTTCACCGGCTTCTTCGTGTTCGTGCGGCTCAATGTCGAAACCGCGCCGGAGGTCATCAATGCATCGCGATCCTCGACCGCGGGCTTTCTTTATGCAGCCTTTCGGGCTCGGGATCTGTTCCAGATCGCTCTCAGCCGCGCGCCGCTGCTGCCGGTCAACACCGAAATCTATGACGGCGCGATCAATGGCGATAACCTGCTGTTCCGGTCGGAGACGCCGCCGGCTTCGTCCTTCGGAAACCAGCTGCTGGTCACCCGCAAGATCACGGTGGCCGGCCGCCCGTGGAACGTGCTGTTCAGGCCGACCAGTGCCTTTTCGCAGCCGTCGTCGCGCGCCATTCCGGTGATGCTCGGGCTGTTCGGCCTGCTTCTGGCGGGCGCCATCGCACTGGTGGCGCGCTATCAGGAGCGGGCCTACGAAGCAGTGTCGGCTTTGCACGAGACGACGGAAAAGAGCTTGCTCGAAAAGGATCTGATGCTGCAGGAAATGAAACATCGCATCAAGAATTCGATCACGCGGGTGCTGGCGATCGCGCGACAGACCGCTTCGCGAGCCACTGATTTCGAGGAGTTTTCTTCGTCTTTCTCGGCCAGGCTGCAGGCAATGGCGGCCTCCCAGGACATGCTGACGCGCTCGCGCTGGCAGAAGGCCGACCTCGCCGATCTGTTGCGCATCGAGCTTGGCCAGGTGTTCGGCAAGGAATTGCCGGACGGGCTCTTGTCGGGCCCCGAAGTGCTGCTCGACGAGACCACGACGCAGGCGCTGGGCCTTACCTTCCACGAATTGGCGACCAATGCGCTCAAATACGGGGAAGCCGGAAATTCCGCCAATTCGCTCAAGAATGCCAATTCGCTTGGAGGTGATGGCGCGCTGAAGGTCGATTGGTCGCTCGAAGGGCGAGGCCGCGACCGCATCCTGGTGCTGAACTGGCGGGAGAGCGGAAACACGACGATCGAGGCGCCCGCGCAGACCGGATTTGGCACGAAACTGATCGACCTCAACGTCACGCGCGAGCTGCGCGGCACGATCAAGCGCGATTTTCAGGCCGAAGGCCTGAAGGTGGAAATCAGAATTCCATTGACGGGCTGAAAGTTAGCCGGCGCAACACAGACGAGACGCTCACCGCGCAAATCCGGAGACCGTAAGATCGGTCTCCGGATCGACACTATGTCGGTTGTCGCATCAGTTGCAGCGGGCCGTGTAGATCCGGCCGCGATGGTCGCGATACTGGCAATAACCGTTCTGCAGCCTGCGAACCAACAGGCCAGACCCGGCGCCGACAGCCGCGCCAATCAGCGCGCCCTTGCCGCCGCCGACCAGGCCGCCGATGCCAGCGCCAATCAAGCCGCCGCCAACCACATCCTGCTCGGTGCTGGTGCAGCCGCTGACCGCGATCACCGCGACCATGGCAATAATCATCTTCCGCATAGCGTAACTCCTCACTTTGTGTCCTCGCTTTGGTAAGCTACAACAGCCATTTAGCATGAAATGGCGGCCTTTGCTGCTCCAATTTATTGTTGGCTAAGGTGGCCTTTTTGGGGGCGCTCCTCCCCACATCATGCCGCGAAACGGCTCGCGGTATGGTCGATGCCCATTCGGGTTTCGGCGGTATCTGGGAAGGCACATCCGCCTTCATGGTGAACGGCCGGTTAAGAGCCGGGGATCGTGGCCGATCGTTCATTCCGTCTCGAAATTTCCGTGCGGAACGACGAGGTGGTATTCGAGGTGGCCGTCAGCGATGTCAAGCTTCGCCGTTCCGTTCAGCGACACGGGCACCACCCGCTCCAGCGCGACGCTGCCGAAGCGCTTCTGGCTGGCGTGACCGCCGTAGTCTCCTATGGTCTCGGCCCATGTCAGCGACAGCGCACCGGCGGCGGTATTCAGATCGGCGGTTACTTCGACGAAGCCGTCCGGTTGCGATAGGGCGCCGTAGCTGACGGAGTTGACAGCCAGCTCGTGCATGGCCAGGCCGATATGCAGCGCGGCGTTGGGATTAAGATAGGGATTTGCCCCCCGAAAACGGAGGTTGTGCGAGGTGTTCGCGCCGTAGCGGCCGAGTTGGCTGGTCACAAGCTCTCGAAGCGCCGCGCCACGCCAATTGGAGGATGTGACCAGATCCTGTGATGACGCCAGCGACTGCAGGCGGCCACGAAAACGCATCAGGAAGTCGCTGATCCCATCGGAATAGCGCCCGGTCTGAGAGGCGATGCTTTGGATGATCGCCAGGAGATTCTTGGAGCGGTGGCTGACCTCGCGCAACAATGTCGTCAGCGTCTGTTCGCGGCGTTTCTGCTCGGTCGTCTCGACCATGGTGGTGACGACGCCTTGCACGTCGCCGCTGTCGCCACGGTCGGCATCGACCCATACCTGAAACCAGCGGACGCCGTCCTCGACCGGGATGTTGATCTCCAGGTGCTCCGGACTGCCGGTCGCGATCACCTCGCGTTTGGCGGCGCTGATGCGATCGGCCTGTGCCGTCGGCAGAATGCCGTTGCTGTCGGCCTCGTCGGAGGTCCAGGGCGCACGCATGTTGCGCGCCCATACGGTCTTCAACTCGCGATCCTGATAGAGGACGGAGATGCCGGCATTGTGCAAAGCATGAAGAAGAGCCCGGCCCAGCTGCATGCCGCTTTCGGCCGGATGCAAGGCGATGACTTCATCGCCCTGTCGGTTGTTCTGGATGTCACCGGCCCTGGAACGCATCATTCGATCTGTCCGCCCAACACAGGCTGAACGACCTACGACCAAATGGGTTCCAAGACACGACTGCCGCCCGGCCCCCTTGCCTTGGGACCCAATATCATCGGCGCGGAGCGCGGGCGATCGCCCGATGTTGGCTGGCCCTAAAAGCGGTCCGCCGGACGATGTCCTTTTCGGGAAACGGTCCGGCGGTGGCTGGAAACCGTTTGAGGGGTGCGGTTTCCAGTGTTCGCTCGAAATCGACCGCCTCTCACGCCCGTCTGAACAGGCCAGCAAGAAGCGAAATGATCAGGAACGCGAGAAAGATGAAGAACAATATCTGTGCTATGCCAGCCGATGTGCCGGCGATGCCGCCGAAACCAAGCGCGCCGGCGATGATTGCCACGACGAGAAATACGAGCGCCCAGTAAAGCATGATGCATCTCCTTCGAATGGTGCGATAAAAACGTCGACAGATGCGGTTTGTTCCACTATTCGCCGAAAAAGACGATCCCTGAAGGCCGTCCATGTCGAGAAAAGATTATACCCGTCCACCGAGCCGGCGCTTGCGTTTCGGTGCGCTCTCATTCGTTCTCGAGAAGAGGCGCGCGCGGCGCCGCGTCAGGGCAAGGCCAGCGGCTATGCGGCGGCTTTCGCCTGCCGATCGAAGAACAGCGCCTGGCTGATCAGCGCCTTGACCATGTCGGGATTGAACGGCTTGGTCACAAGGAAAGCCGGTTCGGGACGCTCTCCGGTCAGCAGGCGCTCGGGAAATGCGGTGATGAAGATCACCGGTACCGACGTCGACGAGAGAATCTCGTTCACCGCCTCGATACCCGAACTGCCATCGGCGAGCTGGATGTCGGCCAGCACCATCTTGGGCCGCGTCCTGCCGAATATCGTCACTGCTTCGGCATGGGTGCGCGCCGTTCCGACGACACGATGGCCGAGGCTCTCGACCATCTCCTCTATGTCCATGGCGATCAGCGGTTCGTCCTCGATGATCAATACGTCGGTCGCCACCTGGCGGGAAATCTCATTGCTCGCCTGGGCAAGCAGTTCGGAGAATTCCTGGTCGCCGACATCGAGGATCTCGGCCGCCTCGTCCTCGCTGAAACCTTCGACGGCAACCAGCAGGAAGGCCTGGCGGGGCCGGGGCGCGATCGCATTGAGATTGGCGGCTGTGCGCTGTTCCCATGCCGATTGCGGCTGCTCCTGCGGAACGCGGATGGCGACCGAGGTGAAGAGCTTGGCGAAAACCTTGTACAAGGCGATGCGATCGCTCGATGCCTCGGGGAAGATCTCGACATCGGCGATAATGGCCTCGAGCATCGCGGCGACCAGCGCGTCGCCACTCTCCTGCGACCCCGACACCGCGCGCGAGAAGCGGCGCAGGAACGGCAGGTGCGGGGCGATGGTGGCGGATAAGCTCATGATGGACGTCTCCCTCAGATGACGTGATTGCATAGATCAAGCTGATTGCAAGCCCGCTTTCAACAACGCAGGTTGTCCGAAAAAGTTCCACCCAAATGGAACGAATGGGCGGGAACGACGTTTCTCGCCCGGATGGGCAACCAGACGAGGGTGCCGCTTGTCTTGTCTTGAGTTACTATGAGCGGCTTGGGTGCTGGGAATACAAGGGCGAAATGAAGAATATGACGAAAGACATCTTGACTGGCGCCACGGGCAGGCGCCGGAACGGCGCTGGCGACCCGCTGGGGCCAAACTCCGAAATCGGACGCAAACTCAAACAATATTACGACGAGCTGGTCTCCGACGATGTGCCGGATCGCTTTTCCCAGTTGCTCAGCCAGCTGGAAAAGGCCGAACCTGCACAGAAGAAGGACTGAGGCATGGCAGCCGTCTCCCAAGGCTTCAAGACCGATCTGCTTGGGGCAATCCCGAGCCTGCGCGCCTTTGCGGTGTCGCTGACGCAGAATGCCGACAAGGCCGACGACCTCGTTCAGGAAACGCTGGTCAAGGCCTGGGACAAGCACGAGAGCTTCCAGCCCGGCACCAATCTCAAGGCATGGCTTTTCACCATCCTGCGCAATGAATTCTATTCCCAGATGCGCAAGCGCGGTCGCGAGGTGCAAGACAGCGACGGTATCATGACGGCCAGGCTTGCCGTGCATCCGGCCCAGCACGGCCAGCTCGATCTCAAGGATTTTCGGGGCGCTCTCGAACAACTGCCGGAGGACCAGCGCGAGGCCATCATCCTCATCGGTGCATCGGGTTTCTCCTATGAGGAGGCCGCCGAGATCTGCGGCTGCGCGGTTGGAACGATCAAGAGCCGCGTCAGCCGGGCCCGTACGCGCCTGCAGGAGATCCTGAAAATCTCCGGCGAAGACGAATATGGTCCCGACGCGATCTCGGCTCAGGTCACGGGAACAGCGGCGCACTGACGCGCAATCCGCAAACCGTGAGCCAGCGCTGCGCCGGTGCATCTCGATCCGATCATGCCCGCCCGCAGGCCAGCGCGACCGCTTCCACCAGGTCTTCGCCCGAATAGGGCTTGGCGACCAGCCTCACTCCCGGAAACGACACCTTTATTTCCTCGGCATCCGAATAGCCCGAGGCAAATACGAAAGGCATGCCGGCCTCTCGCAGGCCCGCGGCGAATCCGAGCGTCGACACGCCGCCCAGCATGAGATCGACAACCGCCGCATCGAACTGCGTCACGACCTTTCGGTCATCGATCTCGGCCAGGTCGCGAGCAATCACCACTTCGCCGGCACCGTGGTCGCGGCAGAGCTGCTCCACATCCATGGCAATGAGGAATTCGTCCTCCAAGACAAGAATGCGCAATCCGTCAAGCAAATGGGCCACAAGCAATCGCTCCTTGAACAATGGAGTCATGATCGCAATTTGGCGTCTTGTCATTTAAAAAAGACATGGGCCGACGCCTCGATCCCTAGCAAGGCGCTTGAGACGCCTGTTACCATGAGTCGGCGGATCGCGTGCGCGCGGAGACGTTTTGGGATAGTTTGTCCCGATGTCGGAACCTTGAGCCATACGGCGCGTTTGAAATCGAGCAATCACAAGGAGTTAAGCAATGGCGACTGCCGCTGGGAAGACCGCAAGCGATGGCCGGACGAATTCGGAACTCGAAGCCGACATCAGGCAGTTGAAAGCCGATATCGACAAGCTCACCAAGCAGTTGGCCAAGACCGGCGAGCACGGTTACGGCACTGCGCGCGGCGCGGCGGCCGAGGGTGTCGAGCAGTTGCGCGCGCAGGGCGAAGCTGCCTTTGACACCTTGCGCGGCAACGCCAGGGACATCGAGGAGCAGGTGATGGCAAGCGTGCGCGAAAAGCCGGTGACGTCGCTGGCGATAGCGGCCGGCGTCGGTTTCCTCTTCGCGCTGCTCGCGCGCCGCTAGTTCCCATCCAGATGGGACTGCTGGCATCCCTGATCTCGGGTTTCGCCACGGGTGAAACGCTGGCCGCTATGCGCCGCGCGCGCATGGCGGCTATTGTCTATGCGCTTGCCGGACTGGCGGCGTTCTGCGGTCTCGGCTTCCTGGTCGGGGCGGCCTATATCTGGACGGCGGCAAACTATGGATCATTGGCGACGGCACTCGGCTTCGGCTTCGGCTTTCTGGTGCTCGCCGGTCTCATTCTTCTGATCCATCGATTGATGTCGGGCGCCCGTGCCCGCCGCGAGGCAAGGCGGCGCAGCGCCGACATGAAGACGATCGGCATCACAGCCGCACTCGCCCTGCTGCCGGCCCTGCTCAAGGGAAAGAGTGGCCTCGGTGTCGTTCTGGGCCCGGCCGTGGCACTCGCGGCCTATGCGATCTATCGTGAAAACGTGAAGCCCGGAGCCGACGATCCGGATGCCGGGGAGGGGAAATAGCACCACCGGCCCTCACTTCGACTGATATTCCAGCGGCATCGATATTTCGGCAAACACGCCTTCCCTGCGGAAGTCATGCGTCACTTCGCTTGAAATGACCTTGGCCAGGCTGCGCCGGATGAGGATCGAACCAAAACCGTGGCGCTCCGGCGGGGCAACCTCCGGGCCGCCGCTTTCCCGCCAGGTCAGCACCAGGCGCCGGTCGCCTTTCCTGCCTTGCGTCCTCCAGCCAAGGTCAACCTTGCCGGACGCAACCGACATCGATCCATATTGCAGCGCGTTGCTGGCCAGTTCGTGCAGGATCAGGGCAAGCCCGACGGTCTGATCGGGCGAGAGCAGCAGGTCGTCACCGGAGATCGTCATGCGCGGCTGGTCGGCCGTGTCGAAGGGCTTTACCTCGATCTGCACCAACTCACGAATGCTGATGCCGCGCCACTCGCGGTCCGACAGGAGGTTGTGTGCGATGCCCAGGGCCTGAAGCCGGGCGCCGAAAGCTCTGAGGAACTCGCTAGGCTGGCGGGCGTGACGCACCGTCTGCGTCGCCAGCGCCTGGACGGTCGCCAGCGTGTTCTTGACGCGGTGGTTGAGCTCGCGCAGCAACAAACGTTGCCGCTCGTCGCCGAGTTTGCGCTCGGTCATGTCATAACTGACGCCGAAAATCAGCATCGGCTTGCCGTCGCCGTCGCGCTCGATGACGCGGCCGCGCGTGGCCACCCAACGTGGCGGATGGAAGCCTTTCACCCGGAATTCACCGAAATAGTCGTCGCTGCCGGTCAAGGCCTCGCGAAAACGCGTTTCGGTCTGATAGACGTCACGCGGATCGATGGCGGTGAGAATATCGCGTGCTCGCAGGCGGTTCGACCGCGACAGGTTGAACAGTTCCGACAGCCGGGTATCGCATTGGATGATGTCGGTGCGGGTATCCCATGCCCAGCTGGCGAGGGAAGCCGCATCGAGGGCAATGGCACGCCGTTTCTCCTCGCGCGCCAGCGCTGCCTCGGCGATGGCGCCGCTGCGGGTTGCGTCCTTCAAGGTAAACAGGCTGCCGACGAGGCCAGCCAGTGCCTTCAATTGATCGAGCTTGGCACGGGACGGAAAGGGATGCGGCCTGCGGTCGAGTACGCACAGCGTGCCGATCCGGGCGCCCGCCACAACCACTGGCGCGCCGGCATAGAAGCGGATGTGATGCTTGCCGGTCACCAGCGGATTGGCTTTGAAACGCGCATCCGCCATGGCATCGGTCACCACCATCGGCTCGTCGCCCGCGGCAATGGCGTGGGCGCAGAAGGAGATATCGATCACGGTATCGGTCTCGTCCAGGCCAACACTGGATTTGAACCACTGCCGCCCGGCGTCGACAAGCGTGACCAGGGCTATCGGCGCCCGCATCACTGCGGCGGCGAGGTCGCTCAGGCGGTCGAAATCCGGGTCGGCCGCGGTGTCCAGCACATCCAGCCCGTGCAGCACCGCCAGCCGGTCCTCGGCGCAGACCGCGCGCATAATCTCGGTCGGCAGACCCACCCCTGTTTGAGCCTTGCTTTTCACCCAGGTCCCCAATGCCTCGCCCCGGTCCTCGCCGCCTCACCATTCGACCGGCCGGCTTTCCGGAACCATCCTAGCGAGGAACCGTTACCCGACCATGTTCTGCCGAGCGCGCCGGTTGGCGCGAAACGAGACAAGGTCCGACCATGCCCAAGACCATTCCCGAAAACAAAGCGCGTCAAGGGCGGCGGGGCTGGCGCGGGTTGCGTATCTTGATTGCCGCATTGCTCCTGGTCTTCGCCGCCTGGGGCGTCGCCGAGATCTACGGCGTGTTGATCAAGACGCCGGCCAGCGACGAGCAACATGTTCCCGAGCCGCCCATCAGCGGGCAGGCCCCAAGCGGCTAAAGCCTGGGTCGCTGTCGCCGCACACCGCATCACGCGGCCTTCGGTTGGGCAGCACGCGCAGGCACCAGGACATTCAATGCGCCAGGCTGAATTTCGATCGTCGTCTCACGGTCAAGCTTGACCAGTTCGCCGTCCATCACGGCCATGACGGAGCGGAATTTTCTGGCGCCGGAATGGATTTTCAGAACCGTTCGGTGAGCCTGATGGATCTCGACATGCTCGTTGTCGCGCCATTTGCCGCGCGCCATGTTGAAGAAGAACTTGATCAGTTCGGCACGCTGCCGCGCCACCGTCACATAGACGCCCAATACGCCGCCTGCCGGGTTGTCCGCATAAGGCAAGTGGCCTTCGCCGAACAGATTGTTGGTGATGCCGATGCCGGTTATGCGCACCGCCAGCTCGGCTTCGCCGATGCCGAGCGTGACATCTATCGCCGGGGGGTTGTTGATCGTTGCCCATGCCGCCTTGACCGAGGCGTTGATTTTTCCGAGACGCGAGCCGAATTCCATCTTTTGGCGCAGCTGCACCATCTTCGCGTGCATGCCGATAGAGAATTGATGCACGAAAGGCCGGCCATTGGCGGTAGCGATGTCGACCGCGATCACCTCGCCGTCGGCAAAGGATTGCAGGGCGGCATCGAGCGTCTGCGGAATGCCGAGCCCTCTTGCGAAAAGGTTCATGGTACCCGCGGGCAAGATGGCCAGCGCCTTTTTCTTGCCCATCAGTCGCGCCGCCGCGGCTGAAATCGTCCCGTCGCCGCCGCCGGCCAGCACCACGTCGACGCCGCGCCGTGAGACCACGCCGTCCAGCGCCGGTACGATGTCCATGCCGGCAACAACCTCGATGTCGATAGAATGACCGGCCGTCTCCAGCGCCCGGCGCATGCGATCGCGAAGAGCCTGGAGATCGGTGGTGCGCAAGGTGCCACCATCCCGGTTCAGCACCGCCGCAAACCGCATGCCTGCTCCGTGTTCCTGCGAAACCCTCGGCTGGACGCAATCCAACCATCGGCCGAAACGGCACAAGCGGCAAAAAGTTCCGGAGGTCACCGCATAACTTGCTCGCGGCGGTGTCTGCCAATGCCGTCCCGCACAAACGCTGTGGCGGCTTTCGTCGGAACAACAGCGTTGTCACGACGTTGTGATCAAGCGAATGCCGCGTCCGGCCCTCTCATGGCGCTCATGGTTCAAACGGACGCGGCGTGATGAAATTACGGACGAGGAGACGCTATCATGATCCGCAATCTTGCAACCACGACCGCGCTGGCGTTGCTGCTTGCGACCGGCGCGTATGCGCAGAACACGACAACCCCGACACCTGCCAGACCGCCCGCCGCCCAGGAACAGGTGCTGCGCGCCGAAGGCAGCATTGTCACCAATATCATTGGTGAAACGGTTTACAACGGCACCGGTGACAATGCCGAGAACATCGGCAAGGTCAGCGACGTCGTCTTCGACAAGGACGGCCAGGCGAAATCAGTCGTCATCGATGTCGGGGGCTTTCTTGGCGTCGGAGCCAAGAGTGTCGCCTTCGACTACGCCAAGCTGCAATGGGCCGAGAAGAACGGTGATCGCTGGCTGGTTGCCCAGACAACCAAGGACCAGCTGACGGCGCAGCCGGCGTTCGACAGCAAACCTTACGGACCGGCCCCGGCACCGGCCGCCTCGACGACCGCACAGGCTCCGTCGGCTACCGCGCCGACCAACACTGCGCAGGCGCCTGCCGACATGAATGCTCAGCCGGCGCAACCGATGAACCGTGCGGACGGCAATCTGGCCACCAACATCGTCGGTGAGACCGTCTACAACGGGACCGGCGACGATGCGCAGAACATCGGCGACGTCAACGACATCGTGCTGTCGAAGGAAGGCAAAGCACAGTCGCTGGTTATCGGGGTTGGCGGTTTCCTTGGCATTGGCGCCAAGAATGTCACCTACGACTTCAGCAAGGCCCAGTGGGCGGAAAAGAACGGCGCCCGCTGGCTGGTAGCCCAGACGACCAAGGAAGAGCTGCTGGCGCAACCGGACTTCAACCGCAAGGCCTATGATCCGGCTCCGGCAACGACCGCATCCAATGGGCCGGCAGCAACTGAACCGACCGTCACCACGGCGCCTGCCGCCGCTCCGGCGAACAAGACGGCAGAGGCACCTGCGGCTACCGCGCCCAATGCCACGGCGCCAGACCCGACTAAGACGGCGGCGATCGACAAGTCGACGCTGACCGAAATGCCGATTGGCGAGATCCGCGGCGACGACCTGAAGGGCACGACCGTCTACGGCGCCAATGACGCAGTGGTCGGGGAGATCGGCGACGTCGTGCTGACGCCCGACAACAAGCCCGACGCGGTGATCGTCGATGTTGGCGGCTTCCTCGGCATCGGCGAGAAGGAGGTCGCGGTCGGTCTGGACAACCTTAAATTCATGACCGACAAAAACGGCAAGAAGTACCTGTACACGACCTTCACCAAGGAGCAGCTTGAGGCTCAAACCGCCTACGACAAAGCCAGCTATGCCCAGCGGCGCGACCAGCAGCGGATGGTTGTGAGATAGCTGAGGCAGTAGGGCAGTAGGGCAGTAGGATACTTCCTACTGCCCTATTCTCTTGCTGACATAGCCGGCGACGCCATGGTCCGTCAGTTCTGCCAGTGCCAGCGACTGGTCGAGATGTTCGGCCCGCCAGGCGAGCAGCCTTTCGGCGAACTCCAGCCGAACGGACAGGTAGGCAGGGTCAGCGGCGCGGTTGTTCAACTCGTCCGGATCGTCTTCCAGGTCGAACAGCAGCGGCGGCAGCCCGCCGCCGAAATGCACATATTTGAATTTTTCGGTGCGGAGGACGGCGAGATTGCACTGGCGCGAGGCGATGCCGAAATGCCGTTCGGCCTCGCCTTCGGCGACCGAGCGGAAATCGAATTCCCAATGCGCGGCATCACGCCAGACAGCAGGATTCCGGCCGCTCAGGAACGGCTTCAGCGATTGACCGTCGAGGTGCTGGGCCGGGTCTTCGTGGAGCAGGTCGAGAAGCGTCGGCAAGATGTCCACTGCCTCGGTGAAGCGATCGACACTGCCGCCTGCCGCCTTGCGCTGACGGGGATCGCGAATGACCAGCGGAATATGGTAGCTGCCGTCGAAGTAGCCGCCCTTGCCCAGCATGAAATGATCGCCCATCATTTCGGCGTGGTCTGAGGTCAGCACGACGATAGTGTCGTCCCATGCGCCCGCGGCCTTGACGGCTTGCCAGATGCGGCCGAGTTGCGCGTCCATCTCCGAGATCATGCCGTAGTAGATCGCGCGGATGCGGCGGAAATCGTCGTCGCTCCAGTCGTGCACCATGCCGCTGGTGCCGGGACGGAACTTGGCCCTTTTCTGCGTACCGATATCATAAGCGAGGTAGGGATGGCTCTCTGCTTCGGCCTGCCAGCTTGCCGCACGCCGGAAGGCTGGGCCGTCGGCCGGATCATAGAGCGTGTTGTATGGCTCCGGCACGACGAAGGGAGGATGCGGGCTGATGAAGGAAAGATGCGCAAACCAGGGCGTGGCCTGCTCCTGCTCGTCGAGCCAGCGCGTGAATTCGCCGGCCAGGAAGGCAGCCGGAGTTTCGTCCTTCGAATAAACGGGCGGGGCGTTGCTGACAGCGCCAGCCTCGCCTTCTTTCACCGGGCGGTGGATCTCGGGAGACCCTGCGCTGGTGTCGACGCCGCGCTGCTTCAGCCAGGACAGCCATTGCTTTTGATGCTCGGGCAGCAACTGGCGCACGGTGAACCCGGGCAGAACGCCCTCATAGCTTCGCAACCGCGGGTCGCCCGGCGCCAGCAAGCGTGGATCGAGCGACACGTCGGTGTAGCCGAACAGCGTCGGATCATATCCCATGGCGCGCGCATGCAGCGCGATATTGCCGTGACGGGCGTCCAGCGGCGTGCCATTGCGGCAGACGCGGTTGTTCATCTGATAGAGGCCGGTGTAGAGGCAGGCGCGCGCCGGCGAACAAGGTGTCGCGCCCCCATAGTGCCGCTTGAACAGCACACCCTCGGCGGCCAGCGCATCGGCATTCGGCGTCTTCACAACCGGATGGCCGGCGGCCGACAGGCAATCACCGCGCCACTGGTCGCATGTGATCAGGAGAACGTTCGGACGCCTGCCTTTTCCAGTCACTTGCTGTACCTTTATTCCGACATGTTCGAGCGCCGCTCATGGAACCGATTTCCGGTAATGACGCAAGGCTTCCATTTTAGCCAATTGGTGAACGACAATCTTGTCGTTGTTCACTTTTGCAGCACAGTCCATCCTGTGTTTGCCGCCTTTGCCGCAAACGGCCGGGGCCTCATATTGGCGTGGACAGCGGCGAAGGCCGCACAAGCATCAAAGGAAGGAGCAAGGAAATGCTCGACCAGATCAAGGGCCTGCATCACGTTACCTCGATGGCCAGGGATGCCCGCCAGAACAATGATTTCTTCACGCACAAGCTCGGCCTGCGCCGGGTCAAGAAGACAGTCAATTTCGACGCGCCCGACGTCTATCACCTCTATTATGGCGACGAGGCCGGCACGCCGGGTTCGGTGATGACCTATTTTCCGTTTCCCGATATCGGCAAAGGCCGCCACGGCGTCGGCGAAGTCGGCACCACGGTCTATTCCGTGCCGGAGGGCACGCTCGCCTATTGGGAAAAGCGTTTTGCCGATGAGGGCGTCTCCGGCCTGTCGCGTGAAGAGGTATTCGGCGAAAAGCGCCTGGCTTTTGCCGGACCGGATGGGGATGGCTTCGCCCTGGTCGAGGACAAGGCCGACGGCAGAGCGCCATGGGCGAAAGGCGGCATTCCGACCGACGAGGCGATCCGCGGTTTTCACTCGGTTTCGCTCAGACTGAAGGATGGCGGCGCCACCGAGGAGCTGCTGAAATTCATGGGTTACGAGGAAGTCGATAGATCCGGCAATGTCAGGCGGCTGGCGGTGAAGAACGGCAACGGCGCCGATGTCGTCGATATCGAATCGCAGCCCGGTGCTGCCTTCGCCGATCTCGGCGCCGGTTCCGTCCACCATGTCGCCTTCGCCGTCGAGAACCGCGCCAAACAGCTCGAAGTGCGCAAGGCGTTGATCGACACCGGCTACGGTGTCACACCGGTGATAGACCGAGACTATTTCTGGGCGATCTATTTCCGCACGCCGGGTGGCGTGCTGTTCGAAGTCGCCACCAACGAGCCGGGTTTCGACCGCGACGAGGATACCGCACATCTCGGCGAGGCGCTGAAGCTGCCGACGCAGCATCAGCATCTCAGACCCTATCTCGAACAGCATCTGCAGAAGCTGGAAGGCTGAGGCCATGAGCAAGGACGCCTATATCCATAAGGTGCTGCCCGGTTCGCCTGGCGGGCCGCTGCTGTTCGTCTTCCATGGTACGGGAGCCGATGAGAGCCAGCTCCTGTCGCTGGGGCGCGATCTCGCGCCCCAGGCCACCATCATCTCGCCGCGCGGCGATGTTTCCGAACAAGGTGCTGCGCGCTTCTTCCGGCGCACGGGCGAAGGCGTCTACGATATGGACGATCTGGCGCGGGCGACGGACAAGATGGCAGGCTTCGTCAAAGCTCATGTCGATGCGGCAAGGCCATCGGCCGTGTTCGGCCTCGGCTACTCCAATGGCGCCAACATCCTGGCTTCGGTGGTGTTCGCGGCACCATCGCTGCTCGACGCCGCGGTGCTGATGCATCCGCTGATCCCGTTCGAACCAAAGGTCGAGGGCAGCCTTGCCGGCCGTCACATCCTGGTGACCGCCGGAAAGCGCGATCCGATATGTCCGCCGAACCTGACCAGTCGGCTCGAAGCCTATTTGCGTGCCGACGGCGCCGATGTCACAGTGGAATGGCACGATGGCGGGCACGAGGTGCGGCCGAACGAAATCGAAGCGGCACGGCGGCTCTTGGCCGGTGTCAGCCAAGGAGTGTAGCGATGTCCGATCAACTGCCCGGGGTCGAACTGGAGGATCGCGGGTCCAAGGGTCGCTATGTCCTGCGCGGGCCCGGTGGCGCCGAGGCCGAGATGACCTTCACCAAAATCGGCGAGCACCAGATCATCATCGACCACACCGAAGTGCCGGACGCGTTTCGCGGCCAGGGTGCCGGGCTTCGGCTCGTCACCCGCGCCGTCGAGGATGCGCGTGCGGCGGGCAAGAAAATCATCCCGCTCTGCCCGT
Organism: Mesorhizobium sp. M0152; assembly: GCF_040322415.1. Classification (NCBI taxonomy): domain Bacteria; kingdom Pseudomonadati; phylum Pseudomonadota; class Alphaproteobacteria; order Hyphomicrobiales; family Phyllobacteriaceae; genus Mesorhizobium; species Mesorhizobium sp. M0152. The sequence continues at coordinate 81,752 of NZ_JAMYTH010000021.1, read as the reverse complement.
TCGCCAACTCTCAGTTCCGCCGCCACCCGGAATGGGCCGACGTGTTGAAGCGGTAGAGCAATTCCACGAAACGTGTGAAACGGTTTTCCCGGGAAAAGCGCGTAGCGCTTTCCCTGGGAATTTGCGTTAAGACGACGAGATAGAGCGGTTCGGCGTTTCCGTGAACCGGTGAACCGCTCCAGGAACGGTCGGCGTCTATTCGATCCGAAAAATGACGACAGACCACTGCCATTCAACGGGACGGCTTTGCAGTTTGCCCTTGTGGCGCATCTTGCCTAAGTAGGTATGATACATCGCAGCCCGCCGCGCCGACAAACCAATCGAATGATCCCCCAATGACCGCACCCGACCTGGTTCCCGTCTTCGACGGCCATAACGACACGCTGCTCAGGCTCTATCAGTCCAAGGACACGGATGTCGAAAAGCTGTTCACCGACGGCAAGGCGGGCGGCCATATCGATCTGCCGCGCGCCAAGGCAGGTGGATTCGCGGGAGGCATGTTCGCGATCTTTCCACCCCCGGTCGAGAAAACCAGGCGGATCGCCGTTCCCTCGGCGCCGAGCGACAGCGAACCGCTGCCACCGGAAGTTCCGCGCAACGATGCGCTCAACTCGACGATCGCCATGGCATCGATCCTGTTTCGGCTGGAACGGGCCGGCGCGCTCACCATCTGCCGCTGTGCCGCCGATATCCGCAATGCCATGGCGCAAGGGTCGATCGCGGCGGTGTTCCATATCGAAGGCGTCGAGGCGATCGATCCCGAACTCGCCATGCTCGATGTGCTGCACGCCGCGGGCCTGCGCTCGCTCGGTATCGTCTGGAGCCGGCCGAACGCTTTTGGCCATGGCGTGCCATTCCGCTTCCCGTCCTCGCCCGATACCGGACCCGGGCTGACCGATGCCGGCAAGGCGCTGGTCAAGGCCTGCAACGAGCTGAAGATCATGATCGACCTCTCGCATCTCAACGAGAAGGGCTTTCGCGATGTCGCCGCGCTCAGCGATGCGCCGCTGGTCGCCACCCATTCCAACGTGCATGCGCTCTGCGGCCATTCGCGCAACCTCACCGACTGGCAGCTCGGCGCGATCCGCGAAACCGGCGGCATGGTCGGGCTGAACTTCGCCACCGGCTTCCTGCGCGAGGACGGAAGGATGAATGCCGACACCGGCCTCGACATCCTGGTGCGCCACGTCGATTCCCTGCTGCAGGCTTTGGGTGAGGACGGCGTCGGTCTCGGCTCCGATTTCGACGGGGCCATGATCCCGGCCACCATCGGCGACGTCGCCGGCCTGCCGAAGCTCATCGATGCGCTCGCCGCGCGCGGCTTCGGGCGGGCGCTGATCGAGAAGATCGCTTACCGCAATTGGCTGGCCATGCTGGAAAGAACCATAGGATAGGCAGTTCAGCCGAACCCCATGCGCTTCAGCCAGTCCTTGCCGACGCCGCGATCGCGGATGATCGGCAGCGGGTTTTCCGAATCGAGCCGCGCACAGATGCGGTAGACTTCCAGCGTCTCGGCGCTCATCTCGCCGCGCTTGTAGAAAAACATGGCGGCGGCATAGCGTGTGCGGCCCGACCATTTTTCGCCGAGCGGCGTGTTGACCAACTCCCACTGTTCGGCGGCTTCCTCATCGTCATCCCGGTTGCTGGCTTCGTCGACCATGATCAGAAGTCCGCCGGCGGATTGGCGGTGCGGCGGTCGAGTTTGATGAAGGGGCGAGGCACCACCTTGGCCCGCTTCATCAGCTTCTGGTATTGCAACTCGCGCATGGCGTAGATCTCCACCCAGAGGTCGCCGACGACAGTATCACCATATGGTCGCGCCAGCGACGCGATGGCGATGTTGCGCTTGGCCATCGGCGACCACATGGCGGCGCTGACCAGCCCGACCGCCTGGCTCTTTCTGGAATAGACGATGGCATGTTCGGCCGGGATGTTGCCTTTCGATCTCGAGCCCGACCAGCACATGCCGCAGCTTGCGCTTGGCGCGCGCCTCGAGGATGGCGCGACGGCCGTTGAAATGGACCTTTTCCAGATCGACCCATGAAACCGAGGCCGATCTCGTCGGGCATGCGCAAGCGGTCGGCGCGGATGGCACGGCAGTCGCCATTTTGTCCAGCCATATTGAATGAATGTTCAACAAACGGTGTTGCGTTTTCTCGCCCATGCGCTACGCTTTGCCGGCGTTCGAAAGTCCTGCAATCGGCTAACGGAACAAAGGTCCGATGATCGAAACGGCAGATGCCGAGCCGGAGTATGACGACACCGCCATCCGCTTCCTCGAGGCGCTGTGGGGCGATGGCTACCTGTCGCCGGGCGGGCCGGAAGAAGTCGACCGGGTCATCGAGGGGCTTTCGCTTCGGGGCAAGACGATCCTCGACATCGGTTGCGGTTCCGGCGGCATCACGCTGCATCTGGTCGAGCGCCATGGTGCTGTCCACGCCACCGGCTTCGATGTCGAACGACCAGTGATCGAGACGGCCACACAAAGGGCGGTGGCGCGGGGGCTCTCGGATCGCGTCCGTTTCATCCAGGCGCCGCCGGGGCGGCTGCCTTTCACCGACCATGCATTCGATGTCGTCTTCTCCAAGGATGCGCTGCTGCATGTGCCCGACAAGGACGCATTGTTCGCCGAGGTCTTCCGTGTGTTGAAGCCGGGCGGCGTCTTTGCCGCGTCCAATTGGATGATCTCGCATGACGGCGAACCGTCGCCCGAGATGAAGGCCTATGTCGCCGCCGAAGGCTTGTCCTTCGCCATGGCGTCGCCGGCCCGCTATGCGCAGGCGATGCGCCGGGCCGGCTTTGCCGATGTCTCCGTCAGGGACCGCAATCCCTGGTACCGCGACGTCGCGCGGGGCGAGCTGGAAAGGCTGAAAGGGCCGCTCTACCCGGCGGTCGCCGCAATGGTCGGCGCGGCCTATGTCGACAAGAACATACGAACCTGGGAAGCCATGCAGAAGGTGCTTGACAGCGGCGAGCACCGTCCCACTCATCTTCGCGCTCGAAAGCCGGTTGGATAGCCGGCGATGCTGGAGACCATCAGACCCATGAAGACAGCAGAGGCCAGGGAAGCCCTCCTCGAACCGGCGCGTAAAAACGAGGCCGAGAAGCGCGGACGCAAGGCATCGAAGGAGGTCAGGCAGCTTCAGCTCATCGAGGCGACGATCGATTCGCTGGCCAAGCGCGGCTATTCGGAGACGACGATGGCCGATGTCGCCGACGGCGCGGGCCTGTCGCGCGGCATCGTCAACTTCCATTTCGAGAGCAAGGAAAAGCTGCTCATCGCGACCTTGCAGCACATGTATGACGAGTACTCGGCGCATTGGCGCAATGCCTTGCAGAAGGCAGGAGATGATCCGGCTCGTCAGCTCCAGGCACTGGTCGCGGCCGATTTCGACCGCTCTATCTGCAACAAGCGCAAGCTCGCCGCCTGGTGCGCCTTCTGGGGCGAGGCCAAGTCGCGGCCGACCTACCAGGCGCTGAGCAGCGCCCGCGACGCCGTCTATCAGACGATCTTCATCGATCTTTGCACGGCGCTGAAACAGAGCGGCTTCTATGCCTATGAGCCGCAGGTGATGGCGCTGGCGCTCAGCGCCATGCTGGAAGGATTGTGGCTGCGGTTGATGATGGGAACCGAGGACACCACGCGCGAATCCGCCTTGCAGGCGGCCAACGAATTCCTGTCGGCGGCATTCCCGAAACATTATCCGGCGAACGCCGCCAGTGAGACGAAACCATAAGAAAACCAGGACACCACAGAGGATGGAACAGCGGTGAAGACACTGACCAGACGGCTGACATTGACCCTGGCGTTGGCTGGAACGTTAGCGGCTTCGGCTGCCGCGCTGGCCATGGCCGCCGACCAGGACCTGATCGTGTTCGATTGGTCCGGCTATGAAGACCCGAGCTTCCATCCGAAATATGTCGAGAAGAACGGCGACTCGCCCACATTCGCCTTCTTCGGTGACGAGGACGAAGCGTTCGAGAAGGTGCGCTCCGGCTTCAAGGCCGACCTTGGCCATCCCTGCTCGCAAAGCGTGGTGAAATGGCGCGAGGCTGGCCTGCTGCAGCCGCTCGACACGTCGAAGATACCAGGCTGGAGGGACCTCAATCCCGGCATCATGGCGATGAAGGATCTTGCTGCCACGTCGGACGGCAAGGCCTGGTTCATGCCCTGGGACTGGGGCAATACCCAGCTCACCTACAATTCCTCCAAGATCGACGAGAAGGACGTGCAGTCGCTGACGGCGTTCGCCGATCCGAAGTTCAAGGGCCGCGTGTCGATCGGCGACAATGTCGACGACGCCTATGCGCTGGCGAGCCTCGCCATCGGCCTCAAGGACTGGACAGAGATGACCGATGACCAGTTCAAGCAGGCGTCCGACTTCCTGCGCCAGGTGCACAAGAACGTCCGCTCCTACTGGACCGACACCACCGACGTCGTTCAGCTTTTGAGCGGCGGCGAGGTCGATCTCGCCTGGGCCTGGAACGATGCGACGGTGCAGTCGGTCGTGGCCGGCGTGCCGATCAAATCGAAGAAGGACACCAGCGAAGGCATTTCGACCTGGGTCTGCGGCTATGTGCTGTTCAAGGACGCGCCCGGCAATGTCGACAAGGCGTATGATTATCTGAACGCCGTCAACGATCCCGAAACCGCCAAGGTGCTGGTCAAGGACTGGGGCTATGGCCAGGCCAATGCCAAGGGCATGGCCGGCGTCGATCAAGCGGTCCTGAAGGAAAAAGGCTATGACGACGTGCAGAAATTCATCGACACGACGCTGTTCCAGTCGCCAGTGCCGTCGCAGCTCAAGCTCAAGATGATCGCCGAGTTCGAGAAGATCAAGGCCGGCTATTGAAGACCGGAACAGAAAGAACCGATGTCGTCATTGTCGGCGCCGGCTTCACCGGCCTGTCGGCGGCGCTTGAACTGAAGGCGGCCGGCATCGACTTCCTGTTGCTCGAAGCGCGCGACCGCGTCGGCGGGCGCGTCGAATCGAGGCAGAACGGGCTTGGCGAGCGCATCGACAGCGGCGGCCAGTTCCTGTGCGAGGACATGCCGGAGCTGATGGCGCTGATTGAGGCGCGGGGCAAGACCCTGGTCGAGGCTTACGTCGACGGCGCCTTCACCGCGCAGCCGGCGACGTCCGGCCGAGAGGCGGAACAAATCTATGCCGGTTCGATGGCGATCCGCCATCGCATGAATGCGATCGCGCCTGACGATCCCGATATTGCCGGCCTGACCGTTGCCGCCTGGCTCGAGCGGCAGGACGATGCCGACGAGGTCAAGGCTGTGTTTCGCTCGATGATCGAAGGCCTGTGGTGCCAAGCGCTGGAAAAGATGCCGCTCTGGCACCTGATCGACAATGACCGGCGCATCACCAACGAGGTGTCCGAGCTGCAGTATTTCGTGCGTGAAACCATGCATTCGCTGGCAGACGATCTGGCCGGAGATGTCGATGACCGATTGCGGCTGAACGCAGCCGTGACTGCGATCGAGCACGGGCCGGGTGGAGTTCGCCTGATATCGGCGGCGGGCACAATCGAAGCGCTGACGGTGTTGATTGCCGCGCCGCCGGTAATGGTTTCGAAACTGGCTTTCACGCCGCCGCTGCCGGCTGCGCTGGAGCAGGCCTTGGGCGTCTGGCAGAGCGGCGCCATCATCAAAGTGCTGGTGCGGTATCCCAAGGCCTTCTGGCGTGAGCGTGGCTTGAGCGGCATGGTGATGTGGCGTGACCTGCATGGGCTCTTCGCCTGCGACGTCAGCAAGGATGACAGTCACGCGGCACTGGTGGTCTTCATCGGCGGGCCGCTCGCCTTGCGCTGGCGCGAACTTGGCGACGCAGCCTTGCGCGCCGAAGTCACCGCAAGACTGACGCAAGCGCTTGGCCCGGAAGCGGCCGGCATCCTCGATCTCAGCTACCGCGACTGGACGGACGATCGCTGGAGCGGCGGGGCCTACGGCGATCTCATTGTCGATGTGACGGCTGTCGACGCCGAACCGACAATCCTGGCCGGTGCACCACCGCTGCATTTCGCCAGTTCAGAACTGTCGCCGTCCTTTCCGGGGTACATCGAAGGCGCTATCGTCGCCGGGCGCATCGCCGCGCGCAAGATCATCGCGGAGCGTCAAATTCCTGGTTGAGCATGATCTCCGGACAAACGGTTTCCGTTTGTCCAGAGATCATGCTCTAATCGGCCATCGCCACCAGCGCCTCGGGGGCATAGGCGAGGCGGATCGAGGTGCCGACCGGGATGTCGTCGGCACCGAAATCGTTGGTTTCGGTCACCGAAAGCGGCTTTTCCAGGCCTGGGATTTCGACGATCAGTTCCCAGTTTTATTCTTGGAGCGCGATCGACCCGCAAAACCGGTGATCGCTTCTGCTGATCGCGCTCCGAGCTTGCCGGCTTTCGTTCATCATGCGCGCATCCCCGGATTGAAATCAAGCGCTATTTCTGCAATATTGATTGAACGGACATTCAAAATGAAGCGAAGAAAGCCGGTATTCCGGTGCTTGGCATCCCACTTCGTGCCCGATGAGATTTTGTGAAGCAAGGACGAGGCGATCATGGCTGCTGCCAGAGATATGAAGGCGACCCGAATGCCCGGCGCGGAACCTGGCGATGCCGCCTTTGAACTGGCCAGGCGCCATCTCATCCAGCCTTGGCCATTCGCTGGTTTGGTCGGCGCCGAAGCGCGCGCGCTGATCGGCGAAGGCGATGGCATCTACATCACCGACAACACCGGCAAGCGGCTGATCGATGGGCCTGCCGGCATGTGGTGCGTCAATGTCGGCCACCGGCGCAAGGAACTCGCCGAGGTGATGTACGACCAGGCGATGGCGCTGTCCTACAACACGCCCTGGTACACGATGAACGCGCCTTCGGCCGAGCTTGCCAAGCGCATCGCCGGCCACGCGCCGGGCGATCTCAGCCACGTCTTCTTTACGACCGGCGGTTCTTCGGCCGTCGAGACGGCGCTGCGCTTCATGCAGTTCTACAACAATGTGCGCGGCCGGCCGGAGAAGAAGCTGATCCTGTCGCGGGGCGGCGCCTATCACGGCTCGACCTATCTGTCGGCCTCGCTTAACGGCCGCCCGCGTGACCGCGATTGGATGGACGGCGCCGACGAACTGGTGGTCAAGCTGTCTTCGCCCGATCCGTTCCGCCGGCCGCAAGGCATGGGCCTTGCCGCCTTCACCGATTTCCTCGTCGATCAATTCCGCGACACGGTCGCCCGTATCGGCGCCGACAGGATCGGCGCTTTCGTCGGCGAGCCGGTGCAGGCATCCGGCGGCGTCGTCGTGCCGCCTGACGGCTATCTCAAGCGCATTCGCGAGATCTGTCGCGACAACGACATCCTCTATGTTTCCGACGAGGTTGTGACGGCGTTCGGCCGGCTTGGCCATGTCTTTGCCTCCGGCGAAATGTTCGGAATCGATCCGGATATGATTACCTTCGCCAAGGGCGTCACCTCAGGCTATTTTCCGCTCGGCGGCGTCATCATTTCCGAACGCCTGCTGGAAGAGCTTCGCCGTTCGAACCATCCGGACGCGATGTTCGGTCATGGCCTGACCTACACCAGCCATCCCGTCGGCTGCGCCGTGGCGCTCAGGAATCTCGACCTTCTGGAACAGGGCGTGCTTGCCCATGCGCAGGCGGTCGCCCCCTATTTCCAAGCGCAGCTGAAGACGCTGGAAGAATTGCCGCTGGTGGGCGAGGTGCGCGGCCTCGGGCTGATGGGCTGCGTCGAGTGCGTCGCCGACCGCGAAAGCAAGGACCCGCTGCAGCTCGACAAGGATGTCGGAAAACGCATCGACGCGCATTGCCACGAGCTCGGCCTGCTGGTGCGGCCTCTGATCAACATGTGCGTGATGTCGCCGCCGCTGGTCATCACGCGCGAGCAGATCGACGACATGGTCGGCATTTTGCGCGAAGGCATTTCAAGGACGATGGACGATCTCAGGAAAGAGGGTGTGTGGCGGGGATAGTTCTCTTCTCCCCGTTCTACGGGGAGAAGGTGCCGGCAGGCGGATGAGGGGCGGGCTGACGTTGGTGATTGGCTGTGCATGAGGACTTCATCCGTCTGAGGTAATGATCTCACCGGCCAGCACAGCGCCGGCTTATATGATTTCAATCGAAGATAGCTTTCTGAGTTGAGCGCAAGCCAATCGCGAGGCGCTGGCGCCGCCCCTCATCCGCCCTTCGGGCACCTTCTCCCCGTGGAACGGGGAGAAGGGAGCTAGCCTCTCGACCTCAATGCGTCGTTCAAATTCCACATGTCCTTCTCCTCCGGCGCGGTCTCGAGGCCGAGCACCGGCAGCATCTTGCGCAGGTGGTCGTGGTGGGTGCGCACGCCGTATTCGAGGTCGGAGAGATAAAAGCCTTCAAAGGCCTCGGACAGCATGGACTCGTTCGACCACACCGAGAGCTGCACGTCTTCCGACATGGTGTCACGGTCGATGCGGAAGGAAAGGTAGCGGGCGGCTGCCTGTTCGCGGCTCTCGTCGCGGTAGCGGTAGATAGCGCCGCGCAGCAGGGTCTGCCCGGTCGATAGCGGAAATTCCTGATAGAACTGCACCGATTCCGGCATCACCGAAATGACCGCATTGGGGAAGATGCCGTAATAGACCCAGGCCTTTTTCAAATAGTCCGGCAGATGCGCCGGCTCGGGCGCGATCTTGACATAATTCTTGACGCTCCAGCGACGGCCGGCGTGCGGATTGTAGGTGGCGAAGGAGCGCGACACGCCATTGATGAACGGCTCGTCGAAATAGGTCGCGCCATAGAGATCCTGCAGCGCCGGATGCGCCATGGCGACGTGATAGCCCTCATTGTCGACATCGCGCACCGACTTCCAGTTGACCGGCGTCTTCTGGCTCCAGATACCCCAGGACGGCACCATGTCGGCGGCGTTGTAATGCGCGAATTCGGGCTCGATCGGCTTCATCAGCTCGGCGACCGACGGCTGCGGCCCGCCACTGCGGAAGCGGATGAAGATGAAGCCCATCCAGACTTCCAGGTCGAGCGGCATCAGTCCGAACTCGGTCTTGTCGAGGTCGGGAAAGGAGCGCGGGCGCGCGGCACCGCGCAGCGTGCCGTCGAGATTGTAGACCCAGCCATGGAACGGGCAGACCAGGGCGTTCTTGCAATTGCCTTGGCTGTCGGCAACGACGCGGCTGCCGCGATGGCGGCACATGTTGTTGAAGCCGCGCACGACGCCATCCTTGCCGCGCACGATCAGTGCGCGTTCGCCGACCACGTCCATGGTCAGGTAATCGCCGACATTGGGGATGTCCGAGACGTGTCCGACGATCTGCCAATGATTGCGAAAGACATGCTCTTTCTCAAGCTCGAGCAGGGCGTCGGAATGGTAACTCCAGCCCGGCAGTCCCCGCCGGTCCCAATCATTGGGGATCGCCACGTCACGCAGGTGCGGGTTCATGAAAGTCTCTTCTTGTTATTGAATGTCTATTCAATAAAAGCATATTTTTCATTGAAATGCAATGAGTTGCGGAAATCTGGCCGATTTCTAGAAGCAATCCATCGGTCGGCGATCACCGAAAATCGAGCGGCCGCCAGCAGAGAAAATCCTAGGGAATCCGGGAGTTAGTCCGGGTTCCGACGGCTCTGTTTCTGCTTGATTGCGGGGGCCAACATGCCGGCGAACCTTGACTGTCCGGCGTGTGTTTCAATCCGGTTACATCGCTTGGCTCGCGCCATCGTTGCGCCGTTACATGGCGCGATTAAGTTCATTTCATCAGAAAAAGAAAATCCACGAAGGGGATAGCGATGCATGCGAAAGTTCAGATCACCCGCAGCGACTGCCGACTCCAGGCTCCAGAGCGCGCTGACCGCCGCCCGAAACTGGCCCTGCGCCAACGCACAAGCGACCACCCGATGGCAATGTTCTTGGCGCTGGCTGCTTGCACCTTCGCCGGCATGGCGTTCACGCCGACGGTCGGCCCGGCCTTCGCTTCGCTTAATCCCCCGGCCAATATCGCCGAAGGCGCGATGACGACCACCCGGACCGCGCGCCTGCCGATGCCGGCGGTCGACTTTGCCTGCAAGGGGCAGGCCTGGGGCGCCGAGGGCGTGGATTGCCTGCGCGCCATCGCCCAGCAGTCGGGAACGCACAAGGCCCGCGCGATCCGCATGATCGCCAGTGCCGCGCCGCTGACCAACACGCCGAATATTTTCTGATTTCGTCGAAGCACGATCCCTAAAGTCGTTCCCACTGCGGGGATCATGCTGCAACCCCGAGCGCTTCCTCCAGGGCGCTCGCTTCGGCTCCCGCCGCGATATCGGCCGGGAGCCGTCTTTTATCCTTTCACAGCCGCCTGCTCGGCAATGGTGGACAGGACGCTTCGCACATCCAGCGTGCTGAACGGCTTTTCCAGGATCTGCGGCCGCTGCTGCGCCGGCAGCGCCTCGATCTCGGCCTTGGCGCCGATCAGGTCCCCGGTGACCAGCACGAAACGCCGCGCCAGCTCTGGCCTTTCGGCAAGCAACTCGCGATAGACCGATATGCCGCTGGTGCCGGGCATGCGCAGGTCCGAAAAGACGATGTCCGGCGGCATGTGGCCGTTTAAAGTGGCGCTGCTGGATTCCCAGATAGGCGCGATCCGCGACTTGATGCCCATCAATTCGAGAATGTCGGACAGCGAGCCGGCAACATCCGGCTCGTCGTCGATGATCAAGGCGTGGCGCAGGCCGCTCGATCGAGGCTGGCTCTCGCCGGCAGCGGCGATGCCGGCTGAAATGGCTGGCAATTGGACGACGAAACGCGCGCCTCGCGGCAGTACTTCCTCGAACCAGACATTGCCATTGTGCCGTTCGATGATCGATTTCGAGATCGACAGGCCGATGCCGGTGCCGACGCCGACCGGCTTGGTGGTGAAGTAGGATTCGAAGATACGGCCGCGGATCGCTTCCGGCACGCCCGGCCCATTGTCCTCGACCGAGAAGCCTGGGTTGCCCCGGTCGCCGCGGAACGTCCGCACCTTGATCAGCCGGTCGCCGGCAACACCGGCCAGCGCGTGCTGGCTGTTGATGAGGAAGTTGGCCGCGACCTGCGTCACGTGGTCGGCATCGGCCATGGCCAGCAGCGGGCCGGCAGCGAAATCCGTGTCGATGATGATGCCGCTTGATCGCGCGCCATAAGCGGTCACCTCGAGCGCGGCGCGGACCACCTGGTTGAGATCGGTCTCGGCCTGCGCCGCGGGATGCAGGCGCACCATCGACAGGAAGCTCTTGACGATGCGGCCGCAGCGCTCGGCCGCGGCGCGCACTTTCTCGGCGCGGACCTTGGTCTGCGGATCGGAAGCGAATTCGTGCAGCAGCGTGGATTGCGCGACCACCACTGCCAGCGGGTTGTTGAGTTCGTGCGAGACGCCGGCCAGCAGCGATCCCATCGCCGCCATCTTCTCGTTCTGGTGCAGCTTCTCGCGTTGCCGGTTGATCTCCTCCTCGGCACGCAGCTTGTCGCGCAGGTCACGGATGGAGCCGAAGATCAACTGGCGGTCGGCGACGCGCATCTCGGTCGCAGTCAGCTCGATCGGGAACACCTCGCCGGCCGCGTTCTGCGTCACTGTCTCCAGCCGTTGGCCGACCATCGGCGCGCCGCGGCCCGACATGTATTCGGCCCCCGAAACGTAACCCTTGCGGTAATAGATCGGCACGATGGTGTCGAGCAGGTCCTTGCCGAGAATGTCGCTGCGCTGGTAGCCGAACATCTTCTCTGCGGCCGGATTGAATTCGATGATCGAGCCGGTCTCGTCGATGACGACGATGGCGTCGAGCGAGGCCTGCAGCATGGTGCGGCGGATGACCTCGCTGGCATGGGCTTCGGAGGGGGAGCGTTCGATGGCGCCGCCGATGGCGAGCGCAATGATGTGCAGCGCGGCCTCTTCCTCGTCCGTCCACACGCGCTCGTCGACGCAGTCGTTGACGGCCAGCGTGCCCCACAGGTTGCCATGCGCGAAGACGGACACCGACAGGAAAGACTTGATGCTCTGCTTTTCGAAGTCGGTTCTCAGGAAGCCTTCGAGATCGCGCGTATGCCCGGCGAAGACCTTGCCTTGCCTTTCGTCCTCGGCCAGCCGCTCCAGCAGCGGATCGGAATTGACGATCGACTGCATGATGACGGTCGGCGATGCCAGTTCGCCGCCGAAACCGGAGTCGATCCAATAAGCGGCGACCGACTGGGCGAAACCCTGGCCTGGCAGCTCTCGAAGGCGGAACAGGATGCCGCGCTGGCACTCCATGGCGCGGCACAGCGTTTCCAGTATGCCGTCCATCTCGCGCTGCCAGTCGCCGGCCTCGCGCAGCCGGCGCACGACACGCACGGCCGCCATTGCCGCACCCTGCCTGGCGCCCTGCATATCCCTGCCTGCTGATTCAGCGGTCATCTTCAGCCGTCATTGCGCTGCCATGTTAATCCGCTCCGGGATCAGCATGGCACCTGGAAAGGAAGTCAGTTGCCGTCGCCGACCGGCAGCGAGAAGATGTAGCCTTCACCGCGGACCGTGCGCAGGAATTTCGGATTGGCCGGATCAGCCTCGATCTTCTTTCGGAGCCGCATGATGCGAATGTCGACCGCGCGCGACGATTCCGGATCCTCGGTGAAGCCGATCGCCTCGGAGATGGCGGCGCGCGTCAGCAGCCGGTTGGCGCGGCTCAGGAAAACCTCCAGCACGTCGAATTCGCTCTTGGCCATGTCGATCACCGCCCCGTTGGCGCCGGTGACCAGCCGGCCGTCGAGATCTGCCTGGAAAGGGCCGAAGACGACGGAGCGGCGGTCCGTGCCGGTTTTCTTGTCCACCAGTTCCATCGGCTGCGGGACACGGCGCAGAACGCTGCGGACCCTGGCCAGCAATTCGCGCAATTCATAGGGTTTGACGATGTAGTCGTCGGCGCCGAGCTCCAGCCCGACGATGCGGTCGAGCGCGGTGCCGGCGGCGGTCGCGTAGATGATGCCGATCGGGAGTTTCGAGCGCAGCCAGCGGCCGAGCGACAGGCCATCCTCGCCCGGCATGGCGATGTCGAGGATGGCCAGGTGGAAGGACTGCGTTTCGACCAGGCTGCGCGCGGCAGCAGCGGTTTCCGCGGTCGCCACATCATAACCCGCGGCACCGAGATATTCGGCAACCGCGTCCCTCAGGTCAGGCTCGTCCTCGACGATGACAATTCTTGCCCGCACGATGCCTTCGCTCCCACTTTCAGTGGAAAGTAGATTGGGTATAAACATGATGTCCAGCACTCATATCTGGTTGTCAGGGAACGGTTGAAAAATATGGCCGCACGAGCCGTCATCGCGCTTGTTTCCGTCGCCGAGGTGATCGCGACCGAACTCGCCGACCATCTCGAGCGGCGCGGCCATGACGTGCATCAGGCGTGCCAGCCCTGGGAAGCGGAATCGCTGTTGTCGGGCAAGGGTATCGATGTGGTCGTCGTCGGCGACAGCCTTAGCCAGGCGGAAGGGCGCGATCTGCTGAGGCGCCATGGCGGCGAGAATGGGCCGGATTTCATCCTGATCTGCCGGCCGGCCGACCTCGTCGACAAGGTGCTGGCGCTCGAACTCGGTGCGGCCGACGTCGTCGAAAGTCCACTCAATGTCAGGGAACTCGCCGCCCGTGTCGGCGGCCTTCTGTCGCGACGCGGCAGAGGCACCCAGGAATTGATCGTGCTGGAAAACGCGACCGTCGACCTGAGATCGGCCATGGTCATGCATCGTTCCGGCACCGAAGAGCAGCTTTCGCCGGGTCAGGTAGCGCTGCTCAGGCTGTTCCTGGCCAGCCCGCGCAAGGTGCTGACGCGTGACGACATCATCGCCGCCGCACCGGCCGAAAATGCCGACGCCTTCGATCGCTCGATCGATTCGCGCATCGTGCGGCTGCGCCGCAAACTCGACACCGAGACCATCACCACAATACGCGGCGCCGGCTACCGGTTCGATCCGCCGGTACAATTCAGCGACTGACGGCCGGATGCTCACGCTGTTTTTCCGGCTGAGCATCGGATTTCATTTGCGAGCCGATATTCCCCTCGCTCAGCGCACCACCAGCAATGACGGGCCCCATGGCATCTCGGTGCCCATGCTGAGTTCGCTTGCATGAGCACGGTCCCTGAAGAGCACGGAAGCAAGGCCGGCAAAGCCGAGCAGGCCCTGCGCATAAAGCAGTACGGAAAGCACCGAGGCTGCGAATTTTGTTTTCATCGTTCCAATCCTCAGAAATGAATGTGCTGCTGCGGGTCGCTTCAGGAAACTCCCGAAGTGCCCGCGCCGCCAGCGGAGCCCCCCGTCGCGGCGCGGGCCTTCGGTCCTCTCGGCAGCAAGATGCCGGAGGGGCCGCGCAATGCCAGCAGCCGAAGGCCAACCCGCCAGAGGGCCTTGAACCGGGCGATGCGCAGGCTGGAAACAATCCAGACCGTGGCGGAAAACAGGATGGCGTGCAGGGTCGAGATCTCGCTCGAGGTCATCGCCGCGAGCCGCGCCACGGAGCCGCCGGCAACCGTGCCGACACCGCCGATGACCGCTGCCGCGATGCTGATCCTGAGGAGCCAGGACCAAGTATTCGATTTCGTTCCCATGGCCGTTGCCGTCTGCTTTCGTTGCACCAACTCTGCTGGCGGCCTGTATCCACATCATGCCGCCCAAATCCGCGCTTTGTTGCAGATCGGTTTCGCAACGATCTTGGTCACTTTCAGTTAGTCGAACTCGAACTTTCGTTTTGAGGCGAGCAATTATGTTCTGGCGTTGGCTCCATCTAACCGAGGTCGACGGCGGCACCTCGATCCGGTGGCAGGAGGCACGATGTTAACCAGGGGAAACAGATTCGAAACACAAACGAGCATCTCACGAAATCTCTTCGAAACATGCCGGAGCGATAAGCCGCCATCGATTGGAGCCGGCCGAACCGGCAGACAGAGGGGACATCATGCACGCCACCATTTCCGCCAAGCTCATCAACATCGCCGCTGCCGCACTGACGGGCGCCGCACTTCTGTTCGGTGCGGGCACCGGCGCCCGCGCCGCCAATAAGATCGTGGCGCGCGTTTCGCTGTCGCAGCAGGTTATGGAAGTCTCGGTCGATGGCCGACCGACCTTCGCCTGGAAAGTCTCAACCGGCGACAAGGCGCATGTGACGCCGACCGGCTCATTCAAACCGACGCGCATGCATGAGATGTGGTATTCGAAAAAGTACGACAACGCTCCGATGCCGCATTCGGTCTTCTTCAGCGGCGGTTATGCGGTGCACGCCACCTACGCCATCAAGCGTCTCGGCCAACCGGCCTCACATGGCTGCGTGCGGCTGCACCCCGACAATGCCGCCGATTTCTACCAGCTTGTCGAGACCTTCGGGCCGACCAACACCAGCATCGTCATCGTCAAGTAGCAGGCTGTGATCGGGGCGTGCCGGCGCACGCTGCCGCGCCCTCGTCAAAGCTCCCGCCGGGAAGCTCCAGCGGTCGAGCCCAGCCAAAAAAGGCCGGAGACGGAAATCGTCACACATACTTTCCTGGATTGCCCTAGTCCTGCAATGCCGGCATCAGCTTGGGATCCGGCTTCTCGGCATGGTGCGGCAGGTCCTTGCTGGCGATGAAAGTGTAGAACATGGGCACGACGAAAAGCGTGAACATGGTGCCGACCAGGATGCCAGTGAAGATAACCAGGCCCATCGAATAGCGGGCCGCGGCACCGGCGCCGCTGGACGTGATCAGCGGCACCACGCCGAGTGCCATCGCCGCCGTGGTCATCAGGATCGGCCGCAGGCGGACCTTGGCCGAGGCGATGATGGCGTCATGCCGCCGCATGCCGTGGGCCTCGCGCTGCTGGTTGGCGAACTCGACCAGCAGGATGCCGTGTTTGGTGATCAGGCCGATCAGCGTGATCAGGCCGACCTGCGTGTAGATGTTGAGCGTACCGAGGCCCAGATTGAGCGGCACGATGGCGCCGAAGATCGACAGCGGCACCGCCATCATGATGATAAGCGGATCGCGGAAGCTCTCGAACTGCGCTGCCAGCACCAGATAGATGACGACAACGGCCGCGGCAAAGGCAATCAGGATCGTGTTGCCCTGTTCCTTCTCCTGTCTGGACTGGCCGGAATAGTCGATGAAGAAGGTGTCGGGCAGGCTCTCCCTGGCGATGTCTTCGAGGGCTTGCAATCCGTCGCCCGTGGTGACGCCGGGCAGCGGCAGCGCGGAAATCGTCGATGAATTCAGCTGGTTGAACTGCTCGATCGCGGCCGGCGCCGCATTGGTCGAAATCTTCACCACGGCCGACAGCGGCACCATCTCGCCCGTCACGCTGCGCACGAAATACTGGCCGAGCTTTTCGGGATTGTCACGGAACTGGCGCGGCACCTGCGGGATGATGTCGTAGCTGTTGGAGTCGCGGTCGAACTGCGCCACCTCGGCGCCGCCGACCAGCAGCGTCAGCGTGCGGCCGATATCGGCGATCGGCAGGTTGAGCGCCGCGGCGCGATCGCGGTCGATGGTCACCGTCACCTGCGGCGCGTCGTAGGCCATCGAATTCTGCACGACGATGAAGCGGCCGGAGGCCTGCGCCTTTTTCTTGATCTGCTCGGCCACCTCGTACACCTCGGAAGCTTCGCCGGTCGAGCGCACCACCATGGCGATGGGTAGGCCGCCGCCGGAACCCGGCAGCGTCGGAGGCGCAAAGACGAAGGCTTCGACACCCGCCACCTTGCCGATACGAGCCGTGATGTCGGCCTGCAGCTCCTTCGAATTGCGCTTGCGTTCCGCCCAATCCTTGAAGGCATAGCCGACGAAGGCGCTGTTCGTGGTGCCACTGAAGGCGACGGCAGAGAACTGCGCCCGTGTTTCCGGGATATCCTTCACCAGACCGAGAATCTGGTTCACGTATGTCTCGGTGTAATCGGAGGTCGCATAACGCGGCGCCGTCACAATCGAGAGCAGAAAGCCCTGATCCTCTTCCGGCGCCAGTTCGCTCGACGTCTTGGTGAACATGAAGCCGGTTACGCCGACAAGCGCCAGCACGATGAGCAGCGTCAGCGGCCGATAGTTTAACGAACCGGTGACAGCCCGCTCATAGACGTGCTCGACCCGCGCGAAAGTGCCGTCGACGATGCGCTGGAAACGGCCCGGCGTGCCGGACTTCAGGAGGCGCGCCGACATCATCGGGGTGATGGTGATGGCGATAACGCCCGACAGCACCACCGAGCCGGCCAGCGTGACGGCGAATTCGCGGAACAACGCGCCGGTGAGGCCACCGGTGAAGGCCAGCGGCGCGAACACGGCGGCCAGCGTCATCGTCATGGCGACGATGGCCGAGGCGATTTCGCGCATGCCGCTGAACGCCGCCTGCATCGGCGACATGTGGTCTTCCTCCATATGGCGGTGGATGTTCTCCACCACCACGATGGCGTCGTCGACGACAAGACCGATCGCCAGCACCATGGCGAGCAGCGACAGAAGGTTTATCGAATAACCCACCGCGAACAAAAGGAAACAGACGCCGATCAGGGACAGCGGGATGGTGACGATCGGCATCATTACCGAACGGAAGGAGCCAAGGAACAAAAGGATGACGACGACGACGATGGCAACAGCCTCGCCGATGGTCTTGAACACTTCTTCGATCGAGGCGCTGATCTGCTCCGTCGCGTCGTAGACGACCTCGATCGTCATGCCTTTCGGCAGCGTCTCCTGGATTTGCGGCACGAGCTTGGTGAGAGCCGCCGCCGTGGTCAGCGGATTGGCAGCAGGGGTCGGGAAGATGGCGAGGAAGGTGCCCGGCTTGCCGTTGAAGGAGACCCTGGTGTCGGTGTTTTCGGCGCCGAGTTCGACACGAGCGACATCGCGCAACCGCACCACATTGCCGTCGGTCGAGCGCAGCGGCAGCTCGGCGAAGGCCTCCGGGGTCTGCAGCGTCGAGCGCACGGTGATCGAGGAGACGACATATTCGTTCTCGGTGTTGCCGGGCGCCGACAGGAAGTTGGAATTGTCGATCGCGGACAGCACCTCGGCGGCCGTCACGCCGCGCGCGGCCAGCCTGATTGGGTCGATCCAGACGCGCATCGAATATTCCTGGGCGCCGAAGATCTGCACGTCGGCGACGCCCTCGACCGTCGACATGCGGGGCCTGATGACGCGCTCGATATACTCGGTCAGCTGCTCCTTCGTCATGTTCGGATTCTGCATCGAGATGTACATCATCGCGAACTGCTGGCCGGTGCCCTTGACGATGACGGGATCCTTGGAAGCGTCCGGCAAGGTGCCGCGCACGCCCTGGACTTTTGACAGCACCTCGGTCAGCGCGACGTCCGGGTTGGAACCGAGCTTCATCTGCACCGTCACGGTGCTGGAGGACGGGCGGCTCGACGAGGTGACGTAATCGATGTTCTCGGTCGAGGCGACGGCGCGCGCGATCGGGGCGGAAATGAAGCCCTGGATCAGGTCGGCGCTGGCGCCCGGATAGGCCGTCGTGATGGTGATCGCGGTTTCGTCAACCTTCGGATACTGCCGGATCGACAGGCCGAAAATGCCCTGGAAGCCCAGAAGCAGGATCATGCAGGCAAGGACCGTCGACAGGACGGGCCGGCGAATGAAGAGATCGGAAACGCTCATTGCTGGGCGGCCTGCTTGTTCGCCGATTTGGTCGGGTCGATGGTGTTGTCGACTTTGACGGACATGCCGTTGAAGAGGCGGTTCTGGCCTGCGGTGACAACCTCATCGCCAGCCTTGAGACCTTCGACGATCTCGACCATGCCGTCATTGCGGCGGCCAGGCTTGACGAATACCTGCGACAGGACCAGGGCGGGCTTCTCGCCTTCCGCGGCCGGCTTGGCTTGATCGGCAGCCGCCTTGTCCGCTGGTTTCGCCGCATCGGTCGCCGGTTTGGCCTCAACCGCGGGCTTGGCGTCCGCCGGCTTGTCGGTTGCCGCCGCGGCGGGCTTTTCTTCCGGCTTGGCCGGCTGCGCCTCGGCTGGCTTCGCCTGCTGCACCACGAATATGTAATCGCCATAGAGGCTGGTGGTCAGCGCCGTCTGCGGCAACGCCAGCACGTTCTGCTCCTCGGGCAATTCGACACGCACCTGCACGAACTGGCCAGGGGTCAGCTTGCCATCGGGATTGGCGACTTCCGCCCTGATGTTCACCAGCCGGCTGGACGGGTCGATCTTCGGGTCGATGCCGCGAATGGCGCCGGCAAACGGCATATCCCCAGTGCCCAGGCCCAGCCGTATCGTCTGGCCGATCTTGAGCAGCGGAAGCTGCTGTTCGGGGACCGAGAAATCGACCCGCATCGTTTCGAGATCCTGCAACGTCACCACGGCTGTGCCGGGCGCCAGATACTGGCCGATATCGATCTTCGGGATGCCCACCGTGCCGCCGAAAGGCGCAGTCAGCTGCTTCTGGTCGAGCACGGCCTGCAGCTTGGTGACCTGAGACGCAGAGGCCGAGGCCGCGGCGCGCGCCGTATCGAGCGTGCTGTCGGAACCGACGCCACGTTTCGTCAGCTCGAGTGCGCGGGCCAGCGATGTCTGGTCGAGCGCGGCCTGCGCCTTCTGCGCATCGAGATCGGCGCGCTCGACGCCCGCGTCGAGTTGCAGCAGGACCGCATTGTCCGCCACCTTCTGGTTGGCATGGAAAAGGATGTCCTTGACGATGCCGGTGGTCTCGACCGTCAGGTCGACACCGCGCACGGCCCTGACCGTGCCGATCGCCTCGACGCCTGGCGTCCAGCTCGACGGCCTGGCGACGGTCGTGGATACGGTCGCCGCCGGCGGCTTCATGGTGGCGAAATATTGCTTGATGCCGTTTTCGCGCAGGAAGTTGAAGCCGACAATGCCGCCGACCACGACGACCAGCACGAGCAGAACCAGGGCGATGATGGCAATACGGAGTATGCGCTTGAACAAGAAGGTCCCCTCAGTCGAAAATCCGGCGCGAAGCGCGGACATCGGGACTCATATCGACTGCGGGTCCCGATTTCAAATAATGGCGGACTTACTGTACCGTCTGGACGGTCTTGTCAATTGGGCCTAAGCTTGCGATGGGAGGCGCCATGAGAGCCCAACGAACGAACTCGCGCGAGAAAATTCTCGCCGCGGCGGCGCATGTCGCCCGGGAATCCGGGCCCGGCAGCCTGTCGCTGGATGCCGTCGCCAATCGCGCCGGCGTATCGAAGGGTGGACTGCTCTACAATTTCCCGACCAAGGCCAAGTTGATGCAGGGGCTGGTCGAGGAATATCTGCGTGAATTCGAAGAGGCGCTGGAGACGGCGCGCAAAAATGATGCCGGCGATGAAAGCCCGCTTGCCGCCTATATCAGGCTGTCGGCCGATGACTGCGAGGAATCGCAACCGTCGGCATCCTGGATCTTTTCGGCGATCGCCGAGGATCCCGATTTCATGACGCCGATAAAGACATTCAAGCGGCAACTCTTCGAGCGGCTGAAAGGCGAGACGCCGGATCTCAAGTCGATGCTGGTCTGTTATCTCGCCATCGAGGGGCTGCGCAGCATGAACCTCTTCGATTCGGATGTGCTGTCCAAAGACGAACGGCAGTTGCTGGTGTCCTCCTTGCTGGAAATCGCCGGTTCGCCCGATGTTGAACAAGCCTCCAAGAAGCGATCCTGACAGGCGTTTCACCCGGGCGCATTCCCGCACCATGCTCGACATCGTCACACAGGGTTCATCGTGCGGACCTAGCGTCCCTCCCGGTTCTTTGCTGCAATGCAAAAGGAGTGGGACATGGTGGATATCGTTTCTAGTGAGGCGGGCATTCCGAGACCGGATCATCCGCTTGAGCGGCCGGGCGGCGCCAAGTGGTTCCTGCCCGCCTTCGGCGTGCTGGTGCTGGCCGGCATCGTCTATGTCGGCTACGCGCTCAGCCAGGACCTGGCGGTGGCCAAGACCGTGCCGTGGATCCTGCTCGGCATCGCCTTGCTGATCGCGCTCGGCTTCGAATTCGTCAACGGCTTCCACGACACCGCGAATGCGGTGGCGACCGTCATCTACACGCGCTCGCTGCCGGCCGAATTCGCCGTCATGTGGTCGGGCGCCTTCAATTTTCTAGGGGTTCTTACGTCCAGCGGCGCGGTCGCCTTCGGCATCCTGTCGCTGCTGCCGGTCGAGCTCATCCTGCAGGTCGGTTCCTCCTCAGGTTTCGCCATGGTGTTCGCGCTGCTCGTCGCCGCGATCCTGTGGAACCTCGGCACCTGGTTCCTCGGCCTGCCGGCTTCGAGCTCGCACACGATGGTCGGTTCGATCATCGGCGTCGGCCTTGCCAACCAGTTCACGGCGCCGTCCGGCAGCGCCACCAGCGGCGTCGACTGGTCGCAGGCGACCAGTGTCGGCACGACCCTGCTGGTGTCGCCGATCATCGGCTTCTTCGCCGCCGCGATCCTGCTCTATGGGATGAAGCTCCTGGTCCGCAACCCGGCCCTTTATGAGGCGCCAAAGGGCAACGCGCCGCCGCCCTGGTGGATCCGCGCGCTGCTGATCTTCACCTGCACCGGCGTCAGCTTCGCGCACGGTTCCAACGACGGGCAGAAGGGCATGGGACTGATCATGCTGATCCTGATCGGCGTGGTGCCGACCGCCTATGCACTGAACCGCACGCCCGACGTCAATTATCTCGAAGCCTACAAATCGGCCTCGGTCAGCGTCGAGCAGGCGCTGGGCAAATATGCCAAGCCCGGTGTCATCGTCGCCGACGCCAAAGCGGCCGTTCAGGACGCGGTCCGCACCAGGACCTGGAGCGACCAGACGACAGTCGCCCTGCAGACCTACATCCACAACACGACCGCTTCGCTCCAGCCCTACGCTTCGGTCGAAACAGTGCCGACCGGTCTGGTCAGCAATGCCCGCAACGACATCTACCTGATCGGTGAGGCGCTCAAGCTGATCGACAAGAAGAAGCTGCTGCCGATGGAGGCTGCCGACCTCAAGGCGGTCACCCAGTACCACAAGGCCGTCGACAACGCGACGAAGTTCATCCCGCTGTGGGTGAAGATCGCCGTTGCCCTGGCGCTCGGCCTCGGCACGATGGTCGGCTGGAAGCGGATCGTCGTCACCGTCGGCGAAAAGATCGGCAAAAGCCATCTGACCTATGGCCAGGGAGCCGCGGCCGAACTCGTGGCGATGGTGACCATCGGCATGGCCGACCGGCTCGGTCTGCCGGTGTCGACGACCCATGTGCTGTCGTCGGGCGTCGCCGGAACGATGGCCGCTAATGGTTCAGGCCTGCAATGGTCGACCGTGCGCAACCTGCTATTGGCGTGGGTGCTGACCCTGCCGTGCTCGATCGCGCTCGCCTTCGTGCTGTTCATCGTCTTCCGCCAGGTCTTCTGAGTGGAGCAAGCAGGTTCAGAAAAGGCAGCGCCGGTGATCGGCGCTGCCTTTTTCTTTGAGGAGTACCGTGTTCAAGTCGGCAGATTTCGAGGAGGTATTCGCGTTTGTATTGACGCGGAACACACCTGCGAGATTGGCCGAAACACCCAAAGCTTCGTCATCCTGGGGCGAAGCAAGGAGCGCAGCGACGCGGCGCAGACCCTAGGATCCATGCCGGGACTCCGAAGCGTCACCACGGTCCAGAATTCTGCTTCGCTGCGTCCTTCGGCTAAGGTCGCGGCATGGATCCTTGGGTCTTCGCTCCGCTTCGCGTCGCTACGCCCAAGGATGACGAGATCAGGAAGCTACGTCGGGTCCTCGCGGTGCAGATCGTGGATCGAGACCCCCTCGGCATTGGTCGGCAGCGTCAGCCACTGGCGATGGCGCAAGGTGCGCTGCGTGTCCTCCAAGCCCATCTCCCAATGCTCGCGCATCGAGGTACCGGAGAATTCATAATCCTTGGCGTGACCTTCATAGCCTTTGTGCTGGTAGATGAGGTGCACGATGTTGACGATGCCGGCATCCGAGTAGTCCGCGATCAAGGCTTCCTCGGCCGGCGTCAGCTGTTCCTTCGGCACACGCTTCAGCGCATCGAGCAGGCGCATCTTAAGGCCATGGATGCGTTTGAAATTGTCGGTGTTCTGGCGCGTGCGGCTGGAATACATGATGTCCTTGTGGCGGGACAGCACGTCCGGCATGCTGCGCGGCAACACCCCGCGCGCGCTGAACAGGTCGACCTGGAACACCAGCGATGAACGGTCTTCTTCCTGATCGAGCAGATATTGCAGCGGCGTGTTGGAGACGATGCCGCCGTCCCAGTAATATTCGCCCTCGATGCGGACCGGCGGGAAGGCCGGCGGCAGCGCGCCGCTGGCCATGATGTGCTCCGGACCGATGCGCACCTTCTCAGTGTCGAAATAGACGAAGTTGCCGGTCCGGACGTTGACCGCGCCGACGCTCAGCCGCTTCTTGCCGTCGTTCAGCACATCGAAGTCGATCAGGCTCTCCAGCGTGTCCTTCAACTCGGCGGTATCATAGAAGCTAGTGGCACCCGCGGCGCCGGGCTGTTCGAACCAGGGATTGGGGTTGCGCGGCTTGAAGAAGCCAGGCTGGCCCATGGTCATCGTCATCCACGAGGAGGTGCGGTTGCGGATGTCGCGGTAGATGTCGCCTTCGGGCGTATATGACCAGATCTTGCGGCCCGAGATCGTCTGCCAGAACTGTTCGAGCCGCTGCAGGCGGCGGCTCGATTCATTGCCGGCGATGATCGAGGCGTTGATGGCGCCGATCGACACGCCAGACAGCCAAGTCGGTTCGCAACCGGCATCGGCCAACGCCTGATAGACCCCGGCCTGGTAGGCGCCCAGCGCGCCGCCACCCTGGAACACCAAAGCGATGCGGTCATACTGCGCCGAGATCTCCGCGATCGTGGCGGCGGCTTCCTTGTTTCGGTTGCGTTCAAGCACGAACTTTCTCCGGCTGGGTTGCGCTGGTTGCGAGCCGGCCGTGATCGGCAAGATAGTCGTGGACGACCTCGCCCAACCCGAGCGTCAGATCGGCTTTGAAGTGGACGGCCGAGACGATGTCGAGCACCGGCAGCTTGGCTACGTCGGCCATGACATGAGGCCTGAGATCGAGCGCGGCCGGCGCTGTCCAGGCTTCCTTCAGCGTCACATCGGTCAGGTAATAGCGCACCAGTTCGCAAATGCGTGGACTTCCGTCGACATGCGGAATGATCTTGATCAGGAAGTTGGGGGCGGCGAGCGAGGCGAGCACGGAATCGTGGTCGGCCTCGCGATGCTTGTAGCCCATCGTGCCGGTGGCGCACAGAACGCTGCCATAGTGCAGTGTGCCCACCACCACTTCGCCCTCATGCACGATCTTGGGGCTGGCGAGCTTTTTTGGGAAGCCCCAGAGCTCACGGCCGCCGGCGATGGGCGCGTCGTCGTCGAGATACATTGAATGGACATAGGCGCCGTGCTGGCCCTTGTACCTTACCGGGATGACCTGGCCGGTCTCGGTATAGTCGCCGAAGCCGGTCGAGTCTGGCATGCGGATGAATTCGTACTTGACCAGCGGCTCGTCGATCTCCAGCGGCGCCGGCACAACCGCCTCGAGCGCCTCGCGTGTCGTGCGATAGGTGATGATGATGTATTCTCGGTCGAAGAAACGATAGGGCCCCGGCGGGAAAGACGGGTTGGTGAGCGGCATCGCATAGGCACGCTTCACGACATCGGCGATTTCCAAGCTGCACCCCCAAAGGCTCTTTCAGGCAAAATTACTCAGGAAGGACCGCGCGAATGCGCAATCGATTGTGTTGCATGGCACCATGACACTGCCGTGTCAGCCCTGACGACCACGGCGTCACCCCCGGCGAGAGCCCGTGCCGGCCCGGTCGTCTGGCTGTAATCGCATCGACATATGGCTCTGGCATTGTCATGCTGCGACGCACAAATATATCGTCACCTTCCCTTCCATTTCTCGAGAGATCGCCATGGCTTCCCTGTCTTCGAAAAACGCCCTCGTCACCGGCTCGACCAGCGGTATCGGCCTGGCCATAGCCCGTGCCTTCGCCGCCGAAGGGGCAAACGTCACCATCAACGGTCTTGGCGATCCGGCGGCAATCGAGCAGGAGCGCGCCGGTATCGAGAAGGATTTCGGCGTCAAGTGCCGCTACTCCGATGCCAACATGATGGACGGCGCGGCGGTCAGCGCCATGGTGCACGAGGCAGAAGCCGCGTTCGGCAGTCTCGATATCCTGGTCAACAATGCCGGCATCCAGCATGTCGCGCCGATCGAGGAATTCCCTGACGACAAGTGGGAAGCCATCATCCGCATCAACCTGCTGGCCGCCTTCTACGCCATCAAGGCGGCGCTGCCGGGCATGAAGGCGCGCAAATGGGGCCGCATCATCAATACGGCTTCCGCGCACGCGCTGGTCGCCTCGCCGTTCAAGTCCGCCTATGTCGCGGCCAAGCACGGCATATCAGGCCTGACCAAGACCGTGGCGCTGGAGGCCGCGCTTGACGGCGTCACCGTCAACTCGATCGCGCCGGGCTATGTCTGGACGCCGCTGGTCGAAAAGCAGATCCCCGACACGATGAAGGCGCGCGGCATGACCGAAGAGCAGGTCAAGCACGATGTGATGCTGGCGGCCCAGCCGACCAAGGAATTCGTCACCGTTGAGGAGCTTGCCGCACTCGCGCTCTTCCTGTGCTCGGATTCGGCCAGGCAGATCACCGGCACGACCTTGCCGATGGACGGCGGCTGGACGGCGCAGTAGAGGATTGGCTGGGGTGATCGGTTTGCCGGCTGGTGCCGACGAGCGCCAGCAGGAAAACATTGCGTCACGGCCATGAAAATCATCCAGCTATCCGATCCGCATCTGATGACGCCGGGCGGTCTTCTGTACGGCTCGGATCCCCTGGCAAGACTGGAAGCCTGCCTTGCCGATATCGGCAAGAACCATGCCGATGCCGATCTGGTGGTGATATCAGGTGATCTCACCAATGACGGCGAGCGTGCCGCGTACGCAGCGCTGAGGGAAAAATTGACGGAGTTCGGTCCGCCCTGGCGGCTGATGCTCGGCAACCATGACGACCGGGCGCTTTTCCTCGAGATGTTCCCGGAAGCGGCTGCTGAGCGCGGTTTCGTGCAGAGCGTGGTCGACGGCAGCGAGGGCCGCCTTGTCCTGCTCGACACGCTGGACAGCGGGCATGTCGAAGGCAGGCTGTGCGAGGCGCGTCTCGAATGGCTGGATGAAAGGCTGCAAGAGGCGCAGGACCGGTCGGTCCTCCTGTTCATGCACCACCCGCCGTTCCGGATACACATGCCGGTGCTCGACGAGGTCAGGCTGGCCGACGCCGATGCCTTTCATGAGATACTCCAGCGTCACGGCAATGTCCGTCATATCTTCGCCGGACATGTTCATCGGCTGATCGCCGGCAGCTGGCGTGGTATTCCCGTCAGCACGCTGCGCAGCACCAACCACCAGAGCGCGCTCGATTTCTCTCAGAGCTGGAGCCTGGGGCACGAGCCGCCCGCCTATGCCGTGATCCTGATCGATGCGGATGGAGTGATCGTCCATTTCCAGGATTTTCCAATCGGCGCGGCCGGTGACTGACCGGGTTGCGCAGTTTCTCCGTTCCGAAGAAGGTCGACGGTCGTGATAAGGTGCCTGTCGCGGCCGGTGGCTGTCTGTCCCGCACCGCGGCTGCCATTGCCCCCTTTTGGCCCGCGACAGGGCCTCCGCGAAAGTGCGCTAAAAGCACCCGGATTTGGACATTAGTCTTGACAGAAATACAGATGTTCAATACCCGTCAAGCAATTGAACAGCCTGCAAAGTGGGAGGAATGAGCGCTATGGCTTCCAATGTTTCGCTGACGGGTCTTGCCCGCGATCTTGAGGAACGTGCCAAGTCGGGCAAGCCTATCCGCATCGGTTTGATAGGCTCCGGCGAGATGGGAACCGATATCGTCACCCGCGTCGCCCATATGTCCGGCATCGAGATCGGCGCCATCTCCGAACTGAACCTGCCCGCGGCCAGCAAGGCGGTGGATATCGCCTTCCAGGAGACCGGACATGCGCGCGAGGTGTCGAACGCTTCCGCGATGACGGCGGCGATGGAAGCCGGCAAGATCGCGGTCACCAACGACTCCAGCCTGGTCATCAACAATGACCTGATCGACGTCGTCATCGATGCAACCGGCGTTCCCGCCGTCGGCGCCGAGATCGGCTTGCGCGCCATGGAGCACGGCAAGCATCTGGTGATGATGAACGTCGAGGCCGACGTCACCATCGGCGCCTATCTGAAGAGCGAGGCCGACCGGCTCGGCGTCACCTATTCGCTGGGTGCGGGCGACGAGCCATCCTCCTGCATGGAACTGATTGAATTCGTCTCGGCGATGGGCCATCCGATCGTCGCCGCGGGCAAGGGCAAGAACAATCCACTCAACATCGATGCCACGCCGCCTGCCTATGAGGAGGAAGCCCAGCGCCGGCACATGAATGTGCGCATGCTGGTCGAATTCGTCGACGGCTCCAAGACCATGGTCGAGATGGCGGCGATCGCCAACGCCACCGGTCTTGTCCCCGACAAGGCGGGCATGCACGGCCCGGCGGCGACGCTCGGCGAACTCTCGAAAGTCCTCGTGCCGCAGAAGGACGGCGGCGTGCTGTCGAGGGTCGGCGTCGTCGACTATTCGATCGGCAAGGGTGTCGCGCCCGGTGTCTTCGTGGTCGCGGACATGTCGCATCCGCGCATCTCGGAGCGCATGGAAGATTTGAAGATGGGCAAGGGCCCGTACTTCACATTCCATCGTCCCTATCATTTGACGTCGCTGGAAGTGCCGCTGACATGCGCCCGCGTCGTGCTCTACGGCAAGGCCGACATGGTGCCGCTGGCCAAGCCCGTGGCCGAAGTCTGCGCCGTGGCCAAGAAGGATATGAAGCCCGGCGAGAAGCTCGATGCGATCGGCGAATATTGCTACCGCGCCTGGATCATGACGGCGCCGGAAGCGCATGCCGCCAAGGCCATTCCCTGCGGCCTGCTGCAAGGCGGCTCGGTAACCGCGCCGATCAAGAAGGGCGAGCTCATCACCTATGCCAACGCGGCGCCTGCGCCGGGATCCAAGATTGCCGAACTGCGCGCGCGCCAGGACAAACTCGTCTACGGTACCGTGGGAGCCTGATCATGGCCGCAGCCAGCAAAGCCGTGGCGGACAGTCGCGCCAACCTGCCCTTCGTCTATCGCCAGTACAGCGCCGAGCAGCTCAGAGAGGTGCTCCATAAGATGTACCTCATCCGCCGCTTCGAAGAGGGCGCGGAGGAGTGCTACACGCGCGGCCTCATCCACGGCACCATGCACCTGTCGATCGGCCAGGAAGCCAGCGCCATGGGCATCTGCATGCCGCTCGGCGAGGATGACCAGATCACCTCGACACATCGCGGCCATGGCCACTGCATAGCCAAGGGCGCCGAGGTCAAGCGCATGTTCGCCGAGTTCTTCGGCAAGACAACCGGCTATTGCAAGGGCCGCGGCGGTTCGATGCACATCGCCGATGTCGGCAAGGGCAATCTCGGCGCCAACGGCATCGTCGGCGGCGGCATTCCGATTGCGGTCGGGGCGGCACTCTCCGCCAAGATGATGAAGACCGGCAAGGTCGTCGTCTCGTTCTTCGGCGACGGCGCCAACAATGAAGGCGCTTTCCACGAAGCGCTGAACATGGCGGCGGTCTGGAAGCTGCCGGTGATCTTCGTTTGCGAGAACAACGGCTACGGCATGTCGACATCGACGGCCCGCTCGACCGCGGTCAAGAACATCGCCGATCGCGCCGCCGCCTATTCGATGCCCGGCGTCGTCGTCAACGGCAACATTTTTTCGGAGGTCGCCGAGGCCTCCTACAAGGCTATCGAACGTGCGCGCGCGGGCGAGGGACCGACGCTGATCGAATCCAAGACCTATCGCCATCGCGGTCATTCCAAGAGCGACCGCAACCGCTATCGCACCAAGGAAGAGATCGAGGATTGGATGTCGAACCGCGATCCGATCACCCTGTTCGAAAGCGAGCTGCGCGAATTCGGCTTCGTCGACGACAAGGGCATCGAAGCCATTCGCGAAGCCGTGGCGCAGGAGATCGCCGACGGTATCGAATTCGCCAAGGCGAGCCCGTCACCGGACGTTCGCGACACTGGAAATTATGTCTACACGGAGCAGGCGTGATGGACGCGATGGTGCGTGAACTGAGCTACGCCCAGGCGATCCAGGAAGCCATGGCGATCGCCATGGACATGGACGAGCGCGTTTTCCTGATGGGTGAGGATATCGGCGTCTATGGCGGTGCCTTCCAGGTGACCGGCGATCTGGTCGAGCGCTACGGCAGCGATCGGGTTATGGACACCCCGATCTCGGAGCTGGGCGGTGCGGGCGTCGCCGTGGGTGCTGCCCTCACCGGCATGCGGCCGATCTTCGAGTTCCAGTTTTCCGATTTTGCGACGCTGGCCATGGAGCAGATCGTCAACCAGGCGGCGAAGATGCGCTTCATGCTGGGCGGCGAGGTTTCGGTTCCCGTGGTGATGCGCTTTCCGGCCGGCTCCGGCACCGGGGCCGCGGCCCAGCACAGCCAAAGCCTGGAGGCCTGGCTTGGCCATGTGCCCGGCCTGAAAGTCATCCAGCCGGCGACGCCTTATGACGCCAAGGGCATGCTTCTGGCGGCGGTCGCCGATCCCGATCCGGTGATGATCTTCGAGCATAAGCTGCTCTACAAAGTGAAGGGACCGGTGCCCGAAGGCTATTACACCGTGCCGATCGGCAAGGCCGACATCCGCCGCGAAGGCCGCGACCTGACCATCGTTGCCACTTCGATCATGGTGCAGAAGGCGCTCGACGCGGCGGCGGCGCTAGAGTCCGAAGGCATCGATATCGAAGTCGTCGACCTCCGGACCATCCGGCCGATGGACAAGCAGACCGTCATCGACAGCGTCAAGAAGACGTCGCGGCTGCTTTGCGTCTACGAGGCCGTCAAGACGCTCGGTATCGGCGCCGAGATCAGCGCCATGATCGCCGAGAGCGAGGCCTTCGATTATCTCGACGCGCCGATCGTGCGGCTGGGCGGCGCGGAGACGCCGATCCCCTATAATCCGGAGCTGGAAAAGGCCGTTGTGCCGCAGGTTCCCGACATCATCACCGCCGCACGCGACCTCGTGAAAGGGGTTCGCTGAGCAATGCCGACCGAAGTCATTCTTCCCAAGGTCGACATGGACATGGCAACCGGACAGATTTCGCGCTGGTTCGCCGAGGAGGGCGCCAGGGTCAAGAAGGGCGACGTGCTGTTCGAGATCGAAACCGACAAGGCGGCGATGGAAATCGACGCCCCGGCCAGCGGCGTCCTGCGCGACGTCACCGGCAAGGAGGGTGTCGATATTGCGGTCGGTGCGGCGGTGGCGTGGATTTACGCTGATGATGAGGCCTACGGGGCAAATGCTGCCGCGGCGAAGCCGGGTGAGGCGCCAATCTCCCCCCTCGTGGGGGAGATGTCGACGAAGTCGACAGAGGGGGGCGCTGTCCCTCCAGCCGCAGGGAGCGAGGCGCCCCCCTCTGGCCTGCCGGCCATCTCCCCCACAGGGGGGGAGATCAGCCAATCGCCGTCGGGCGTGCGCGCGACACCTTTGGCGCGGCGGCTGGCTCGGGAAGCAGGCATTGCTCTCTCCAGTGTTGCCGGCACCGGCCCGCGCGGCCGTGTGGTGAAGGCGGATATCGACGCAGCGCTTTCCTCCCCCCTCGAGGGGGAGGTGTCGACAAAGTCGACAGAGGTCGCCTCAGGAGGCACCGCTTTTGCGCCGAGCCCGGTCGAGCCGACCCCACCCGACCGGCCTGCGGCCGGCCACCCTCCCCTCAAGGGGGAGGGGGACGTGCTGCGCCTGTTCGAGGAAGGCTCCTACGAACTCGTCCCGCACGACAACATGCGCAAGACCATCGCGCGCCGCCTGGTCGAGGCCAAGACCGCCATCCCGCATTTCTACCTGACGCTCGACTGCGAGCTCGATGCGCTGTTGGCACTGCGCACGCAGCTCAATGCGGCGGCACCGGTGAAGAAGACCGAGAAGGGCGAGGTTCCCGCCTACAAGCTGTCGGTCAACGACATGGTCATCAAGGCGATGGCCATGGCGCTGAAGGCAGTGCCCGATGCCAATGCCTCCTGGACCGAGAGCGCGATGGTCAAGCACAAGCATGCCGATGTCGGCGTTGCCGTGTCGATCCCTGGCGGGCTGATCACGCCGATCATCCGCAAGGCCGACGAAAAGACGCTTTCCGTCATTTCCAACGAGATGAAGGACCTGGCCAGCCGTGCCCGCAGCCGCAAGCTGAAGCCGGAGGAATACCAGGGCGGCACCACGGCGGTGTCCAATCTCGGCATGTTCGGCATCAAGGACTTTGCCGCGGTCATCAACCCGCCGCATGCGACGATCCTGGCGGTGGGTGCGGGCGAGGAACGCGCGGTGGTCAAGAACGGCGAGATCAAGATCGCGACAGTGATGTCGGTGACGCTGTCGACCGACCATCGCGCCGTCGACGGAGCGCTCGGCGCCGAACTCCTGGTCGCCTTCAAGTGGCTGATCGAGAACCCGATGGGCATGCTGGCGTAAGCCGCCTGATGTCAGTCGGCGTTTAAATGGTGCGTCGGCTTACGATGGGAACGACTTGTCAGGCGCCAGCCCTTCGCCCATGTTTCATAGTGGACCGCGATCAAGGGAGGATAGCCATGCCCGCATTCGACCCATCCGACGTCAAGACCCTGTTCAGCAAGGTGATGGGCGCGTCGCCATCCGATATCAAGCTGGTCGCGCAGCGCCTGCACGATCACGCCTTCGAGCCGCGTATGTCGGCGGACGAAACCAGGCAACTTGTCGCGAGCCTCGGCTACGAGAGCCTGGATGCTTTCTGCGCCGACATCGGCTTGCCGGCGCATATCGCGGAGCGGTGGAGCCGCTTCGGCGTTTCCGGCGAGATGAAGCAGGTGTTCACCCTGCTGGCGGCCCAGCGCAGGCGAGTGGCCGAGGCGGTCGCCGAGTTCGAGTCCATGACCCATGTGGGCGTCGAGGATTTTTTACGCGAACGCGGGCTGATTTAGCTCGAGGACCGTTTCAGCCGGCCTTGGCCAGCAGCGCCGTCGCCGTGTCGCTGTCGGTGATCAGCACATTGGTGCTGACGGCTTTCAGCGCGGCGAGGATCGCCGCTACCTTGCGCCTGCCGCCGGCGGCCAGCACGACATTCGGCACCTGGCCGACGACATCGAGATCGATGGCCATGACGCGGCCGTTGACCTCGTGATCGACCAGCCTGCCCGAGGCATCGATGAAATAGCACAGCATGTTGGCGACAGCGCCCTTTGCCTTCAACGACGCGATCAGCGACGACGGCACGATGCCGTGCCGGAAAATAGTGGCGTCGGGCGACATGTCCCCGACCGTGAGCAGCGCGATGTCGGCAGCTGCCGCGCGCCGGCGCACATCCTGCAGGGCCGGCTGCGCCCACAGGAGATCGCGGAGTGCGGGATCGTCGATCGTTACGGGCGCGGTAATCTGGTAGCTGTCGACCTCGAAGACATCGGCGACCTTGGCGGCGACGATGGACGGATTGATCCATTGCGAATGCGGCAGGCTGCCGACGAGTGCCACGACCGAGGCGCGCTTCAACTGCCGGCGGGCGAGAAAGCCGAGGCTGGCATGCAGCGTCGCACCGCCGCCGATCGCCAGCGTCATGCCGTCCTGCATCTGCTCGCCGAGATAGGCTGCCACGGCGTGGCCGATCGCCTTCTCCAGGTGCTCTTGCGCCGAAGGCGTCGGGATGACGACGGCGGCATCGAGACCCCAGCGCTTCTCGAGTGCACGTTCGAGCGTCACCTGCTCGGCGGTCGGCGCGTTGATCATGGTGACGACGATGCCTTCCGCGGTGCAGGCGGCGAGCGTGCGCATGACCTTCACCCGGCTGACGTCCAGCTTTTCAGCGATCTGCTCCTGCGTGAAGCCTTCGACATAGTAGAGCCACGCCGTCTTGACGTTCAGGTCCGACGACACCATCGGCAGCCGAGCCGTTCTGGGCCTTTTCGCGGGCATCGGTTCTCGTCCCTCATGAGTCATCGCCTGACCGTATTGCCTCTTCGGAGAAGCGGCGGCAGGCTGTCAACTGATGCCGGGCTTCCGGCGCGGCGATTGTTGCATAGTTGTGTTCATTTGTAATTGACTTTGTACATATGAACATATGTTGTGGGTTTCACGCGCTGTGTCATCCACCAGTCATATGCGCCGTGCAGGGAGGAAGAGACGGGGAACCGGCCAGGGGCCGGACCGGTCGTGCACTGACAAGACAGGAGGTCTCATGAAGACGCTATTCATCAAGCTGCTGGCCAGCCAGCTGGCGCTCGCGGCAACTTTGTTTGCCGGCGCCGCCAGTGCCGAAACGCTGACGCTCTACACATCCCAGCCGGAGGCCGATGCGGCCAAGACCGTGGAGGCCTTCAAGAAGGCGCAACCCGGCATCGACGTGACCATCTACCGCTCGGGAACCAGCGACATTCTCACCAAGATGGCGGCCGAGTTCGCCGCCGGCAGCCCGCAGCCCGACGTGCTTCTGATCGCTGACGCGGTCAGCATGGAGCTGTTGAAAAAAGACGACCGGCTGTTGCCTTATCCCGAGGCAAAGCTCGACGGCATCGAGCCGGATGCTTATGACGCCGACAAGACCTATTTCGGCAGCAAGCTGATCACCACCGGCATCGTCTACAACACCGCGGCGGCGCAAAAACCCGAGCATTGGGCCGATCTCGCCAAGCCGGCCTATGCCGATGGTTTGGTCATGCCAAGTCCGCTCTATTCGGGGGCCGCCGCCTATCTGCTTTCAGGCTTCGCCGGCGATGCCAATTATGGCTGGGATTTCTTCCAGAAATTGAAGACCAACAACACCGTCAGCGTGCGGGGCAACGGCGCCGTGCTGAAGTCGGTGGCATCAGGCGAAAAGCCCTATGGAATCCTGGTCGACTTCATGGCGATGAACGCCAAGAAGAAAGGCTCGCCGATCGAATTCGTGTTCCCGTCCGAGGGCGTGCCCGCGGTGACCGAACCGGTCGCGATCATGAAGACGGCCAGGAATGTCGATGGTGCCAAGAAGTTCGTCGATTTCATTCTTTCGGATGAGGGTCAGAAGCTGGCGCTTTCCATGGGCTATCTGCCGGCGCGCGCCTCGGTCGGCCGCCCCGAATGGCTGCCGGAAGGCGTCAAGATCAAGGTGATGTCGTTCGACACCAAGGCAATCGTCGCCAAGACCGACGCCGACAAGGCGAAGTTCTCGGAACTGTTCGGCGGCTGAGCCGGCAATCCCAGCGGGATGCCGCCTCGATGGCATCCCGGACGGCATTGGGCGAGACTCGATCGCATACATTTCAGGAACCCAGTCATGGCAACACGGATCAGGGAAAGTCGGGGCCAGGAGATGGCCCTGACGGCGGCGGTAGCCGTCGTCATCGTGCTGCTCTCGCTGTTGCCGATGCTGCGCCTCATCAAGGAGATCGTCGCACCCGGCGGCACCGTGTCGACGATGGCCCTTGAGGCTGGACTGAGAAGTCCGGCGACCTGGATCGCCACCTGGCACACGCTTGTCGTGGGCATAGGCGGCACGGTGCTTGCGGTGCTATCGGGAACGCTGGTGGCTGTGCTGATCACGCTGACAGACCTGCGCCGCCGCGGCGCCCTGGTGCTCTGCTACGTCATGCCGCTGATGATCGCGCCGCAGGTCACGGCGCTGGCCTGGCTGCAACTGTTCGGACCGGCCAGCCCGTTCCTCAAGCTGTTCGGCGCCGCGCCGCCGCTCGGCACCAAGAACCCGCTCTATTCCACCTCGGGCATCATCCTGCTGCTCGGCGTGCAGTATGGCCCGCTGGTGTTCCTGCTGGTGCGCGCCGGCCTGCGCAAGCTGCCGCGCGAACTGGTCGAGGCGGCACGGGCCGGTGGCGCGAGCTGGTTTATGGTGCTTACCACAATCGTGCTGCCGCTGATGACGCCGTCGATCATGGCGGCCGCGGCACTCGCCTTCGTCTCCTGTGTCGGCAATTTCGGCATTCCGGCCTTCCTTGGCATTCCCGCCAACTATCTCGTGCTGCCGACGCTCATCTACCAGAAGCTGGCCGGCGGCGGCCCCGCCGTACTCGGCGAAACCGCGTTCCTGTCGGTGCTTATCGGCGTCATCGCCATGGCGGGCATTTTCGCCCAGGAGATGATGAGCCGGCGTCGCGACTACCGCATCAGCTCCACGTCGCTACCGGCCGAGCCTTACGAACTGGGCAAATGGAGGCCTGCCGTCCAGGCGGCAATGTGGCTGCTGATCGTGCTGGTGCTCTTCCTGCCGCTATTCGGGCTGGTGCTGACCTCACTGGTTCCGGGTTACGGCATCGCGCTCACCGCCAAGACGGCGACGCTCGACAATTACCGCTTCGTTCTGTTCGAGCACGATGCCGCCAGCCGTGCCTTCTTCAACAGCCTTTGGCTGTCGATCGCCGCCGCTGTATTCGCGGTGCTGGTCGCCGTGCCGATCGGCTATCTCATCGCCTGGGGCAAGCAGCGCTGGGTGCGGCTGCTCAATTTGTCGGTCGAACTGCCCTATGCCTTGCCCGGCGTGGTGCTGGCGATCGCGTCGCTGCTGCTGTTCCTGCGGCCGATCCCGCTGACCGGCGTCCAGCTCTACAACACGGTCTGGATCATCCTCTATGCCTATCTCGCCCGCTTCCTGGTGCTGGCGCTGCGGCCGACCATCAGCGGCTATCACCAGATCGACCGGGCGCTGGAGGAAGCGGCGCAGGTCGCTGGCGCCGGCCTGTTCACGCGCATGCGCACGATCATTTTTCCGCTGGTGGCGCCAGCGGCAATCGCCGGCGGCCTGCTGATCTTCATGACGGCGCTCAGCGAGCTCACCGTGTCGGCATTGCTGTGGTCGTCGGGCTCGGAAACGATCGGCGTGGTGATGTTCTCCTTCGAACAAGGCGGCGATTCCAACTATGCGGCGGCGATGTCCGTCATCACGGTCGCGGTCACCTTCGTGCTGATGCTGGTGACCAACCTGCTTGCCCCTCATCTTCCGAGCGGAGTTCTGCCATGGCGCGATTGACCCTGGATCGTGTGACCAAGAGCTTCGCCGAGTTCGATGCGGTTAAGGACGTTTCGATCGATGTCGGCGACGGCGAATTCCTTGCCGTGCTCGGGCCTTCCGGCTGCGGCAAGACGACGTTGCTCAGGCTTGTCGCCGGTTTCGAGAAGGTGACGTCGGGCGAAATCCGCATCGGCAGCGAAATCGTGTCGGGCGCGGGCGGCAGCGTTGCGCCGGAAAAGCGGCGCGTAGGCATCGTTTTCCAGAATTATGCCCTGTGGCCGCATATGAATGTCGCCGAAAACATCGGCTATTCGCTGAAGGTGGCGAAGCTCGACAAGGCCGTCGCGCGCCGGAAGGTTGAAGACGCGCTCGCCCTGGTCAATCTGCAAGGGCTGGGCGAGCGCAGGCCCGCCAACCTGTCTGGCGGCCAGCGCCAACGCGTGGCGCTGGCGCGCTGCCTGGTTGCCGCGCCCTCGCTGGTGCTGTTCGACGAGCCGCTGGCCAACCTCGATGTGCATCTCAGAGCCTCGATGGAGGATGAGTTCGCCGCCTTCCACAAGCGCACCGGCACGACCATCGTCTACATCACGCATGACCAGGCCGAGGCGATGGCGCTGGCCGACCGCATCGCCGTGATGGACCACGGGCGGCTGGCGCAGCTCGCGACGCCGCACGAGCTCTATCATGAGCCGGCGAATGAAATGGTCGCCTCCTTCATTTCGCAAGGCATTCTGCTTCCGGCCGATGTGCTCAGCGCCGAGGAGGCCGGCCATTGCAAGGTCCGGGTTCTCGGAGCCGAGCTGGTCGTCCGCTGCCGGGCCGGCGAGCGGCCGCGCGCCGACGCAAAGATCTGCTGCCGGTCGGCCGATCTCGACGTGTCGCCGGACGGCCCCGGCTTCGATGGCCTCGTCAAGCGGGTGATATACCAGGGTGGTGCGGCGCGCATCGAATTTGCGCCTTCCGCAGGACCCGATCTTACCTTGCATTTCGAGCAGCCCGACCCGGTCGTGCTGGAGAGCGGAGCCCAGGCGCGCCTGCGCATAAAGTCCGGCTGGCTGATCCCGGCGGCGGAGGCAGCGCGGTGATGATGCTGGACCTGGCCGGCGGCTTTGGCGAAAAGGGCCGCACCAGCCTCGCCGTCAGCAGCGGAAACGATCGCATCTTGCTCGACGTCGGGATCAAGGTCGGGGCCACGGGAGCGGAGTACTATCCGGCGCTTGACGGGCCGATCGCTGACATCGACGCGTTGTTTGTCTCGCATGCCCACGAGGATCACGTCGGTGCGCTGAGCTGGCTTTTATCGCGCGGCTATGCCGGTCCGATTTTCATGACGGCCGAAACTCGCGCCGAGGCTCCGGTAACGCTTGCCGGCTATGCCGATCCCGGGGATCTGAAGCGGTTTCCCTTTCCGGAAGATCGCATCGAGATTTTCGAACCCGGCGATATGCTGAAGAGCGGCAATTTCACGGTGAGCACGGGGAGATCGGGACATGTCGTCGGCGGCGTCTGGTTTGCCGTCGATGACGGCAAGAACCGCGTCGTCTATTCAGCCGACGTGGTGCCGGACAGCAACGTGTTCGCCATGGACGTGATTCCAGAGTGCGACCTTCTGGTTCTCGATGCCTCCTATGGCGCCGATCCTGTGCCTGGAGCGGCGCGTGCACACGAAATCTCGGATTGGGTGGCCAGACATTCGAAGGGATGCCTTCTGCCGACGCCGCTGTCGGGCCGGTCGCTGGAACTGATCGCGGCATTGCCGGGGCCCTTTGTCATCCATGCAGGCATGCGTTCGTCCCTCGAGGCGCAGATCGGCGCGACAGCGTCCCTGCTGCCCGGCGTTTCCGAGCTCCTGCTTCGACGTTTGCGGGGTGCGGCCGACTGGACCGATGCCGATCCATTGCCAGCGGTGCCGCTGCTGGCCGATGACGGCATGGGCGAGGCAGGTCCGTCGTCGCGGCTCTTGCCGCGCGCCGACCAGGCCGGTTTCCCGGTGCTGCTCACCGGCCATCTGCCGTCCGGCTCTCCAGGCGATTTGTTGCATAAGGCCCGCCGGGCGGACTGGATCCGCATGCCCACCCACCCGACGCTGTCGGGCAATGTCGACATCTGGCAGAGAGCGGGGCGGCCGGCGGCGCTCGGTCATTCCTGCGGGACCGATGCTCTCTATGATCTGAAAAGCCATATTCCGTCACTGCAAGCAGAGTGCCGCACCGGCCAGCGCTTCATGGTGCCGCAAGGGAGCAAAAAGTGAGAATTCTGATCTGCAACGACGACGGCATCGAAGCGCCGGGGCTCGCCCGTCTCGTCAACGCCGCCAGTGGATTGAGCGACGATATCTGGGTCATCGCGCCCGACGGCAAGCGCACCGCCGCTGGCGCGTCGCTGACGATCGCCCGGCCATTGACGATGCGGCGCGTCAAGCCTGGCTGGTATTCCTGTTCCGGCACTCCGGCCGACTGCGTGGTGAGCGCGATGACCTGGCTGTTTGCCGATGTGAAGACACCGGACCTTGTGCTGGCGGGCGTCAATGACGGGCGCAACGTCGCCGAGGACCTTGCCTATTCCGGGACGCTGGGCATTGCGCGCGAGGCGACATTCTGGGGCATTCCGGCGATCGGCTTTTCGCGGGTGAAGAATCCTGACATCACCGACGCCGACGACCAATGGCTGACGGCGCTGATCGCCTCATTGTGGCAGTCGCGTGCCGACTGGGCGATAGAAGGCCACTGGCTGAGCGTCAATCTGCCGACCTCGCTGCCGGCCGAAATCCAGCAGCCGCGTATCGGCCGCGACAAGATCGGCCGCAAGGCGGAGATTGTGGAAAGCGAGGGCGAGCGGACCGTCATCACTGTCCCGCGCGGGCGCGCTCATGCAAGTGAGCCGGGCGACGAGAACGAGGCGATCGATGCCGGCTTTGTCAGCATCAACCGGCTGACCTGGTTTGGCGAAACGCGGCTGGACGGACGGTTTCTGGACGAGATCCTGCACCAGCGGCAAAGCTAGCCCTGAGTTTCGGTCGTCGCGACTGTCAGGACGGCACCGCCGCTCGTTTGGTCGCGCCAACACCCGATGGCGAGGCCCTGCGCATGGTCTTCAGATCACTAAGCTGTGCAGAGGCTAAATTGCGCCGATTCATTGCCAATGCTTGAAGCCGCGGCTATTTCATTCCACATCGGTCAGGATGAAGGACGAGGCACGAGAACGGCGTCGGAACTTGCTGTGGGGCCTGCCCGCATCGTTGATCCTGCATGCGCTCATCGCCGCGCTCTTGATCTACAGCGTGCCGAGGCCTGCCCAAGAGCCGCAGCAGGAGCAGCCGGTGAACGTCGCGCTCGTGCCTCCGCCCGAACAGCCAAAACCGAAACCGCCGCCAAAGCAGCCCAAAGCCGAAAAGCCGCCGGAAACGAAGGCTGAAAAACCGCCCGAGCAGAAGGTTGAAAAGCCACCTCCGCCGCAAAAGCAGCCCCAGAGATCTCCGCCAATCGAGGTGCTGAAGCCTGTCTTTCAGTTCGGCGAGAAGGATACCGGCCCCAGGAAGTCCCTGGATGGGGGCAGCGCTCAGGAGAATTCGCCGTCGCCGGCCAAGGATAATGATGCGAAGCCGCCTGTCGCGCCGAAGCAGGCAGAGGACAAATCTGCCGCGTCTCCAGACACCGGAGAGCGGGCGGATTCAGCCAAGCCCGGCGAGAAGCCGGCAGCCGCGGCGAAGGACGCCGACCCCGCACAGGATGTGAAGCAGCCAACTTCGGCCCAGGACCGGGATAAACAGCAGGCGGACAAACAAGAGGCGGACGTGCACGACGCCGACAAGCAGACGGCCACATTACCAATGCCGTTGGCAGCCGCCGGCGGCGATGACGAGATCGAGCTTCCCACGTCGGCTGAAGCGCCGAAGCCCAGACCCGAAAACGCGCCGAAACCCAGCCCTGCGAAAGTCTCGAAGTCTGGGAGCGGGAGCGCCAAGGGGCCAAGCTCCACGGACGTGGCCGTTGCTAAATCGCGGGCTTTTTCGGGCCTTCCGGGCGTCCGCAAGCTGTATTCGCAAGGCGCTACCGGCGATGCGCTGGCCACGACGTCGATGGGAGGTGTGCCTCGCGGCCAGCGGGCTGCCAAACTTTGCGCCAGCGCGTTGCAGCAGCAACTGCTGGACGCCTCTTATTTCCCCCAGTTGATCCCAAGTGTTCCGCTGAAGGTCGGCAATATCCTTAACGCCCCGGATGTCGCCTTCCGCACAGCTACCACATGGTACCATCTGGGCTTCCGGTGCGAGGTCGACACCGATGCGACGAGGGTCTTGTCTTTCGACTTCCGTGTAGGGCCAGTGATCCCGCCCAGCGAATGGGCCGGCCTCGGACTGCCTACTCGCTAGTGGTTACCGTTTCACGGAAACGCCAAAGGAACCATTTCACATCAGGCGGGGACACCGAGTCCAGCCAGCCGCCGGCTAACTTCATGCCAGTCCGAACAGATGGCGGCGGCGCCCGCCGCTGTCAGCCGCGCGGCGTGCTCGGCATAGGTGTGGCCGCCGCCGGTGTAGCCTATCGCCGTCATGCCGGCGGCAACCGCGCCCTGGATGCCGAAGGGCGAATCCTCGATGACGATGCAATCGCCAGGGTTGGCGCCAATCTTGGCGGCGGCGAACAGGAAGATGTCCGGTGCGGGCTTGCCGTTCTTGACCATCGAAGAGCTGTAGATCGCATCGCCGAAGAACCGTGCCAGTCCCGTGACCTTCAGGCTGTGGTTTATGCGCTCGACCGAGGACGAAGAGGCAACGCAACGGTCGCCAGCAAGCGTTTCCAGAAACGCGGCTATCCCGGGTGTCGGCTTCAATTCTTCCGAAAACAGGATCTTGGTCTCGGCCCAGATGTCGGTGTCGGCGGCCGCCGGAAACTGGTGGCCGGTCAATTCCCTGATCCTGACGATGATGTCGGACTGCTTCATGCCCACGCACTGGGCGATGATGCCGCCGTGGACGCCAGGCATGCCATGCTTCTCGTAGACACGCTCATAGGCGCGCGCCGCCAGCGGTTCACTGTCGACGAGAACGCCGTCGCAATCGAAAATGATAGGCCTTGATCGCGCCACGCGCTTTTCTCCCAGTCGATTTTTGCACATCGCTATCGGCTAGAACTCAAATGTTCAATAGCGTGATGTGTCTTGAGCCCGTTTGAGGCACGAAACGATGGCCAGTCAAAGCTGGCGCAGCGCATCGCTTGCACGGGAGGATCCGAGCGCCCGTTGCATGGCTTGCCGGGACTGTGCGCGGTCCGGCGTGATCCAGTTCGGTTCGGCACCGAGGAAACGGTCGAGGAAAGCCACCGCATAGGCCGGCATCTCGGTCACGTTCTCGCGATAGGACCACCATGTCCGCAGGTCGTCGGCGCATTTGTCGATGCTTGGTGCGCTACCGAATTCCTGCTCGTAGATCGCCGAAATGGCCGAGACGCAATAGTTGGTGTAGAGGAACCCTTCCGGCCAGAAGCGGACGATTGCCAGCGTGCCGGCATTCTGTTCCGTTTCGAGGAGATGGGCGAGTCCGGAGATTTCCCTGGCCGGCGCCTGCCTTATCAATTCGCGCAGCACGAGGCCGGCGGCGAAGACGATGAAGTCGGCGCGGTCGACCGCGGCGAAGCGCTTCTGCGCCTCCATGATCTCGACCCAGTCGAGAAAGGCCCGGGTGAGCTTCGCTTCGTCGATTTCAAAGCGCACGCCGAACGTATCCGAGACCACCTTGGCGCTGCCGCGAAAGGTGGCGCGGAACCAGCGCAACTGCCGCAACCGATGGCGAAGGTCGGGCATCAGGGCCAGTTCGTCCCTAAAGGGCAGATCCATGTTCCTCGTATCCTGTTTCCCGGCAAGGCTACCACAACAGCGCCGTCGCCGAAATCGACCAGCGGCCTGTGGATGACGACAGCAAACGCTAATATCATACATATTGACATTCTCGGAAACAAATGTTCTCACTTTGCTGTTGTCACGTGCTGGTCCAAAGTGCGGTTCAACGGAGACTTCGGGAGGAGAACCGAATGGCGATTTGGCAGTGGGGACTGCTTCTGCTGGTTATCGTGTGGGCGCTGCAGTCGCTCGGCGTATGGCTGCAGATGCGGCACTATTCGGATGTCTTCCGGGGCGTCACCGACCAGTACAAGGATGGCTTCGTCGGAGCCGGCAATTTTCGCGGTCGATTGGCCAAGGGCACCATCGCGCTCGTCGTGGTGACGCCTGACCTCATCGTGCGCCGCCTGATGGTGATGAGCGGCCGTTCCGTGTTCACCAAGTTCAAGAGACATCAAGAATTCGAGGGTGTTCCCCTCGATCGACTCCGGTCCAACCCTGCGATCATGGGGGAGGGGGAACCCGGTGTGGCCGAGGCCGTGAAACGCGCGATCGAACAGATCGATAAAGCACGGTCGGAGCCGGGGAAGAAGCCGGGCCTGTCCGGCTTGAACTTAGCAAGGGTCTAGAGGACGCCGAGCGCCGGCTGGGATAACCGGCAAGTCGGCATAAGGAGGAGAAATGTCTGTATTTTCGTTATTGGCGCAGCATGCCGACATGGCCGTGCATAACCTGCATGTCGCAGGCACCATGGTCTCGGATGCTGCCTGGCATGGCAAGCTTGGCGTCGAGCATGCCACCGATCATCTCGTGGTTTTGGCGCAGGCGCAGACCGACAACGCGCCAGTCACCGCCGATCAGCTAAAGGAACAGCTGAAAAACGTGCAGCAGGAAGAGCAACTCGGCTGGCTCACGGCAATCGGCAAATACTTCATCGGCATCTTCCAGAAGGGCGGCGAAGTGTTCGCCGGCTTCGTCACCGGCATCATCCCGACACTGGTGGTGCTGATGACCGCCTTCTACGCCGTGACCGAACTGGTCGGCGAGGAGCGCGTGCATGGCCTGGCGCGCGGCGCCGGCAGGATCGCACTGACGCGCTATACGCTGCTGCCGCTGCTGGCGGTGTTCTTCCTGACCAATCCGATGGCTTACACATTCGGCTCATTCCTGGAAGAAAAGCACAAGC
Organism: Mesorhizobium sp. M0152; assembly: GCF_040322415.1. Lineage (NCBI taxonomy): Bacteria > Pseudomonadati > Pseudomonadota > Alphaproteobacteria > Hyphomicrobiales > Phyllobacteriaceae > Mesorhizobium > Mesorhizobium sp. M0152. Next base: position 38,720 of record NZ_JAMYTH010000021.1, on the reverse strand, counting down.
CCGCTTTCTATGACGCGGCCGTGTCCTACGTGCATCCGCCGCTCGGCCTGTTCCCGCATATCAACCCCGGCGAATACTTCGTCTGGGGCGGCATGCTGGTCGCGTTGCTCGACCTCGAGAAGCGGGGTGTCGTCGCCGGAGGTTATCACGTCAAGGTGGCGATCTGGTATGCCATCGTCGGCCTCGTCGTCATCCTGCTCAAGGGCATGCTGACCGAGCGCATCACCGCCATCATGGCACGCCGTCAGGGCGTCGAGTTGTAAGGGCGGGGAGGACATCATGGCCAAGACATACAAAGCCGTACGCATTTCCAGGGGCAAGACAGGCTGGGGCGGTCCACTCGTGATCGAACCGACCGAACAGCGCAGCAAGGTTGTGTCCGTCACCGGTGGCGGTATTCACCCGGTAGCGCAGCTCATCGCCGACATGACCGGCGCCGAAGCCGTCGACGGCTTCAAGGCGCCGCCGATCGAAAGTGAAATGGCGGTGGTCGTCGTCGATTGCGGCGGCACCGCGCGGTGCGGCGTCTATCCGCGCAAGCGCATTCCGACCGTCAATCTGACGCCGGTCGGGCAGGCTGGGCCGCTCGCCCAGTTCATCACGGAGGACATCTACGTTTCGGGCGTGAAGCCGGCCAACGTCACAATGGCGGACGGATCCGAAACGGTCACCACTGCGGGGGGAGCAGCATCGATGAGTTCAAGCACCAACAATACGGCGGCAGCGCCGAAGCCGCTGCCGAGCGAAGGCGGCGTTATCGGCCTGATCAGCTCGATCGGCCGCGTCATGGGCCGTGTGGTCGGTATCTTCTTCAATGCCGGCCGCCGCACGATCGATCAGGTGGTGCGCAACGTGCTGCCGTTCATGGCGTTCGTGACCATGCTCATCGGTCTGATCCTCTACACCGGCATCGGCGATGTGCTGGCGCAGCCAATGGGTCCGCTGGCCAACAACATCGTCGGCCTGCTGATCATCTCGGCCATCTGCGGCCTGCCGTTCCTGTCGCCCATCCTCGGGCCAGGCGCGGTCATCGCGCAGGTCATCGGCGTCGCCATCATCGGCCCGCAGATCGCCAACGGCACGATTTCACCGGCGATGGCGCTGCCGGCGCTGTTTGCCTACAATACCCAGGTCGGCTGCGACTTCGTTCCCGTCGGCCTGGCGCTTGGCGAGGCCAAGCCGAAGACGATTGAAATCGGCGTCCCGGCGGTGCTCATCAGCCGCCAGATCATGGGCCCGGTTTCGGTGCTCATTGCCTGGGTCGTCAGCCTGATCGTGTTCTGAGAAAAAGAAAAAATGAGGTTCGCCACATGACGGTTCTGTTGAGAACACGGGTCACATCCATCGGGCCCGAAGTGGCGGATCTCGCCGAAGGGGGCGTGGTCATCCTGTTCGCGGATGGCTCGCCGCCCGAGCTTGCCGAGGTTTCCGTGCTCCACAAGACGGAGCACGGACCCAGCGACGGTGCGCCTCGGAAGGGCGCGACGATCACCCTTGGTCCGGTTTGCGCGACGATCACCGCCGTCGGCTCCAGTGCCTGGAGCAAGGTCCTCGAAATGGGCCATGTCGTCATCTCGTTCAACGGCGCCACCGAGGCCGAGAGGCCAGGTGAGATCTGCGCGTCGCAAGTCGACAGCCAAGCCCTCGTGGCCGCCCTGAAGACAGACGCGATCATCACCATCGCCGCCTGAAAGCATTCGCGCCCGCACCGAGGTCCGGCCGGGTGCCAAAACCAGAGTATTTGCCATGGAACGCTCGACCATCGTCAGAGTGCATGAAGGTCTGCACGCTCGGCCCGCCACGCGGTTCGTCAAGCTCGCCAAGGCTTTCGAATCCGACGTGGAACTGGTCAAGGACGGCAAGGCGGTCAGCGCCAAGAGCTCGGTCAAGCTGATGCTGCTGGCGGTCAAGGAGAACCAGGAGGTCACGGTGCGGGCGAACGGCGCCGACGCCATCGAGGCCATCGAGGCGCTGATAGGCTATCTCGAGAACCCCAAGGCGGGCCTCGACGATGAGGCTGAGTCGCAGAGCGCGGCGAATGCCGGGCAGGACCTGGTATCCGCGGCGGCACCTGTTGGGCCAAACAGCCTACGCGGCGTCGCGGCAAGCGAGGGTGCCGCCATCGGGCCGGCCTTCGCGCATTTTCCGCCTGATATCGCCGGACAAGGCCGCATGTTGCAGGCTGAAGAGATCGCCAGCGAGATCGACAGGTTCCGCGCCGCCGTCAGCGCCGTTCAGGCGCGGATGGACCGGGCGTTGGCGCACGACAGCCTGTCGGCTGGAGACCGCGGCATCGTCGCGGCACTCAGGGATATCGCCGCCGACGATAGCCTGACCGGCGAGGCCGAGGACCTGATCACGGGCGGCAATGACGCGGTTTCAGCCGTGATCACCGCCGCTTCCACCATCGCCGCCGATTTCAGCGCCGTCGACGATCACTATCTCAACGCGCGGGCGGACGACGTCCACGCGGTCGGACGGCAGATCTGCCTAGTGCTGCTCGGGCAGGATGACGTCAGCCTCGAGAACATCCCCGAAGGCGCCATCCTCATCGCCGACGACATCGGTGCCTGGGATCTGGCGCGCGCGCCGCTGAAGCGCATCGGCGGCGTGGTGTGCGGCCATGGCGGCGCCACCTCGCACATTGCCATCATCGCCCGCTCGCATGGCATTCCGGCGGTGCTGGGTCTTGGCGACCAGGTCAATGCCTTGCGCATGGCGCGCGAGGTGGCCATTGACGGCAACACCGGCCAAGTGATCGTCGATCCCGATGCGGCGACGTCCGCCGATTTCGCCGGCCGTGTCGAAGCGGCGGCAAAGGAACGTGCCGGCCTGACCGTTTTCAAGACCGTGACGCCGAAGCTCGCCGACGGCAAGGTGATCGAGGTCGCGGCCAATATCGGTTCGCTGGAGGAAATCGAGGCGGCGCAAGAGGCGGGCGCGATGGGCGTCGGCCTGTTCCGCACCGAGCTTCTGTTCATGCGCCATATGCATCTCCCGTCGGAGGACATGCAAGCCGAGACCTATGCGGCGCTGGCCAAGGCTTTCGCGCCCTATCCTGTCATCGTGCGCACGCTCGACATAGGCGGCGACAAGCCGATCGCCGGCATCGAGTTTCCCGACGAGGAAAACCCTTTCCTCGGCTGGCGCGGCATCCGCATGTGCCTCGACCGGCCCGACATCTTCAAGCGCCAGCTCAGGGCGCTGCTCAGGGCCGCCGTACACGGCTACATCAAGGTGATGCTGCCGATGGTGTCCGATATCGGCGAGGTGAGGCAGACGCGGGTGCTGGTCGACGAATGCGCGGCGGAACTGGACGCCGAAGGCGTGCCCTATGCGACGTTCGATCTCGGCGTAATGATCGAAACCCCGGCCGCCGTGCTGATCGCGCCGGCGCTGGCCAAGGAGGTGGCTTTCTTCTCGATCGGCACCAATGATCTCACCCAGTACATCATGGCCGCCGACCGGCTGAACCCGACCGTGGCCAAACTCAACGACGTCACCAATCCGGCGGTCATGTCGGCGATCGAACTGACAGCCAAGGCGGGCGTTGCCGCCGGCATTATGGTCGGCATGTGCGGCGAGGCGGCCGGCCGTCCCGATCTCATTGCGACCTTCGTCAAGATGGGGCTGACCGAGTTGTCGATGAGCCCGGCCTCGATCCAGCGCGCGAAGAAGGCGATCATGGCCATGGCGGCCGAAGGCTAGGGCGGTTCACCGTTTGCTGAAAAGCCGAACCGCTCCATCTCTTTGTTTTTGCGCAATTCCGGACGAAAAAGCGTTCTGCACTTTCCCGGAATTGCCCTATGCGATTGTGGACAGTCAGGGCAGGTGGGCGAGCAAGGTAGCGAAGACAGGCGTCAATTCACCGATCGGGCTTGCCTTTGCGCAGGCCTGGACAAGGCGGTCGTGACGTATACCGGCTGCCAGGATGGCGATCTCCAGCATATCCGGCTCCGGCGAACCGTCGCTGCCTTTCGTCGCCAGGCCGCAGGCAAGCACGACCGGCGCCAGGCAGCTTATATCGAGCGCCCGGTCGGCAAACGCCGCCGGTGTTTCAGGGGTGGCTTCGGCAAATCGGACCGGACGCTGATTGAGGCACTCGACCAGCAGCGCCGAACAGGCAGCCGAGATCGCCTGCAATCCCGGGTCGGGCGCGGCCAAGGTGGCCAGGAGATCGCCGTGCCGCTTGCGCATCGACGCATGGACAGCGGCGAAATCGGCTTCGTGGATGCGGGCGTTCTCGATCTTCAGGCCGCCCAGCACCGCCTTGGTCAGATAATACATATCGCGCCGGAACAGGCGCTCGGCGCTCAACTGCCGGTCCTCGTTGCCGGCCGGGAAATAGGTGCCAAGGCCTTTTATTGTGGTTCCGTCCACCGCTATCGGGCGCTCATGTGGAACAAAGGACTCAGCGATCGACAGCGCTTCGTCGACGGCGCTTGCGGCATGACCGAGCAGTCCTTCGATGCCCTTGCCCGGAAAGGGCGGCAGATGGCTGGTCGCTTCGCGCAAGATGCTGGCGTCGCCGGTGCTGTCATGACGGCTTTGGCGGATGGTATCGCGGACTTCCCGCAGCCGGTCCTTCAGATTGACGCGGACGTCTTCGGAAATTTGTCGGAGCATCGCGGTTCGCCTCGAAATTGCTGCGAGCGGCCGCCAGCAGGAAGCCGGTCACCAGCTCTACATTGTTCCTATCGATTGGTAGATCAATAGGCGATAGTAGACCAGCATGCAGAATCGGCGACGGCGCGTTCGTCCATCGCCGCAGGAGGAACAGAGTTGGGCAGGCGACGACAGGGCGAAATCGAGAACGGTCGAGAGGCAAGCGAGGCAACCGAGCAGGTGGTCAACGAAAGCCGGACGGATCGCCTCAGGATCCGCGCCGCCTGGATGTATTTCGTCGAGCAGATGACGCAGAACGAGATAGCCGACGTGCTCGGCGTCGGCCGCGTCACCATCGTGCGCATGCTGGCGGAAGCCAGGTCGCGCAACGAGGTGAAAATCACCATCGAGAGCGAACTGTCCGAGATCGTGAGGCTGGAGCGCGCGCTGGAGCGCACGTTCGGCCTGCAGCAGGCGCTGGTGGCGCCGCTGACCGCGCCCAATGCCGATCCGCTCCCCGCGATCAGCGCCAAGACCGGCAGCTTCTTGTCCGACACGATGAAATCCGGCATGCGCGTCGGCGTCGGCTGGGGACGGACGCTGTTCTCAAGCCTGCCTTTCATCAGCGCCAAGTCGCTCACCGATTTCAAGGTCATTTCGTTGCTGGGCGGCGTCGGCGTCGTGCGCCGCTACAACCCAGCCGAGTTCGCCTGGCGCTTCGCCCAAATCTTCCAAGGCGACGGCTATCTCATCCCGACGCCGGCCGTCGTCGACAGCGTCGAGACCAAGATCGCGCTGGTCGAACGCTGCGGCCTGCAGGAGGTTTTTGAAATGGCCAACGTGCTCGATGCCGTTCTGCTGAGCGTCGGCGGCATTGCCTCGGCCACCACCTTCTCTCGCGGCGGCTTTCTCAAGGAAGCGGACCGGGAGGCCCTGCTTGCGCGCGGCGCCGTCGGCGACCTCCTGTTTCATTTCTTCGACCGCAATGGCGACCTGGTCGACCATCCCGTCAACAGCCATGTGATGTCAGTGGATGTCGACCGTCTGCGCAAGGCGCCGATCCGCATCCTGACGTCCGGCGGCGAAGAGAAGACCGAAGCGCTGCTTGGCGCCATGTCTCTTATCGCCCCGACGATCCTGATCACCGACGAAGAAAGCGCAAGGCGCATGCTGGAAGCGGTCAGCGCAAGCTGAAGGCGCCCGTTATGTAGTCCGGCTGGGCCCCGTATTCGTCGAAAACGCCGGCAAGGTCTGGCGTGTCCGCCAATATCCCGCTCAGTACCAGTGCCGTGGCGAGGCCGACGCCCTTGCCGCCTGCGATGTCATGCTCGACGCTGTCGCCGACGCAGACCACGCTGCGCCGGTCCGGCTCGCCGGCCAGCGCCAGTGCTGTCTCGAAAATCGCCGGACCAGGCTTGCCGATGCGGGTGACGCTGCCGCCCAGGCTCTCATAGAGGTCCGCCAGCCGGCCGGCGCCGAACCGGGGACCGACGGCAGTCAGCATGACGGTGTCTGGATTGGTGCAGAAGCACGGCACCTGCCGTGCCGCTGCCGGCGCAAGCAGCCGGCGATAGTGGTCGAGGTCGTAGCGGTCGCCCTCGCTGGCCGCGATCAGCACCAGGTCGGCGGTGTCGCCGGCTCCGGTCAACACAAAAGGCAGACCCTCGATCGCCGTGCGGTCATTATCGCGGCTGATCAACAGGCAGTTCGTGCCAGGCCGCAACGCTCCGGTCGCCGCCATTTCGTGGAAGGATCGCCACGCCACCTCGCCGGAGGAAACGAAATGATCCCAGCTTCCGGCCTCGAAGCCGAGCCTCAGCAAACGGTCTTCATTGGGCCTGGCGCGCCTGCCGGAGTTGGAGACCAGTACCACGGTCTTGCCGGCGCGCTTCAGTGTCGACAATGCAGCCACCGCGCCTGGATAAGGGGCGGAGCCGTCATGCAGCACGCCGAACTGGTCGAGCAGGAAAACCTGGTAGCGCTCCACCAGCGGCCCGATGCCGTCGAGGCGTTCGACCATTGCGGTATTCATAGCGGCCCGGCCCCTTTCAGACATAGCAACCCTGCCTTGTCCGCCCCCTTCAGCGCCAGCCTGGCGGTGCCGGCGGCTGCCTCGTCGGAAAGCGCGGGCAGGAACTCGACGCCGAGCTTGCGCCGTCGGATCGCCGTCCAGGCCGGGTTTGCCGCGCCGCCGCCGACGCTGCGGACCGAGGTCAGCGCCGGCGCGCCGAGCTCGCCAAGCCGGCGATAGCCGAGCGCTTCGATCGCGGCCATGCCTTCGAACATTGCCTTCAGATAGTCGGCATCGTCCACCGGGCGCGGGACAAGGCGCGGAGGGAGCGCCGGATCGGCGATCGGGAACCGTTCGCCTGATGTGGCGAGCGGATAATAATCGAGGCCGGTCTCGGTCGCGGGGTCAATTGCCGCGCTGAGTTCGATGATGCGGGCGAGCGGAAAATGCCGCGCCAGCACCTTGCCGCCGGTATTCGAGGCGCCGCCGGCCAGCCAGGCATCGCCCAGCCGATGGCTGTAGATGCCGTATCGCGGCGCTGAAATCGGCCGGTCGGACAGGATCTTGATGGTCAGCGAGGACCCAAGCGCCGTGACGCCGTCGCCGGCTGTGTCCGCACCTGTCGCCAGAAACGACGCGCAGCCGTCCGTCGTGCCAGCTACCACAACCACATCGTGCCGCAGGCCGAACAGGTCGGCAACAGATGCGGCGAGCGTGCCGGTCACATCGCCCGGCTGGACGACCCGCGGCAGCAAGTCCAGGCGCATTCCGGTCGCCGCGATCCAGTCCGGCCAGCGGCGGGCCTCGACATCGTAGCCGGTTTTCAAGGCATTGTTCTCGTCGCTGGCGTCGAAGCGGCCCGAGAACTGTCCGGCGATCCAGTCGGCCTGATGCAACACCGCCGCCACGCCCGGCAGATGCTGGAAGTGAAGCGCCTTGGCGAGGCCTGACGTCGCGCCATGCGCGGCGCTCCCCGCCGGCGCCTCGCGCGCGATCGCGGCCAGCATGTCGTCGTCGTCGACCTTGTCGCTGTACATCAGCGGCTCGGCGAGCGGCCGTCCGGCACCGTCGACCGGCAGCAACGTGCCCGAGGTGCCGTCGACGGCGATGGCGCGGACCGTGGTCCGGTCGATGCCGGCAAGCAGCTCCGCCAGCGCCGTCCGGACCGCTTGCCACCATGCGATCGGGTTGCGCGGATCTTGGCCAAACGCATCGAGGCGGACGGCGGATTGGCCGGCAATGGAAAAGTCCGGGCGCATGGCGACGGCGCGCGCGCCAGAGGTGCCGATATCGACGCCGACGACAAGGCAACCGGAAAGAGGCGAGCCGGCGACGGACGACATATCAACCCCCCGAGGCGTTCAGCTTCTGGCGGTACTGCTCGGCGTCCCAGTTGACCAACTCGTCATTCTCCGCCTCGGTAAGGTAATTCAACGTCGCCGTAACATCGACCCGCGCCGTCACGTCGGCAAGGCAGCGCTGCATGGCGTCCGCGCCGGCGCTGGCATTGCCGCGCATCAGGACGCCAAGCCCGGGAAACAGGATCGACGCGGGCTGATCGCCCAAGCGCTCGGCCACGGCGGCCGCATTTTCGCCGGGGCCCGCCACGACCGAGCCTTGGCCAAGGAAAATGACGTGATCCGGGTACAGGCTGCCACCTGACGCCATGCGCCGGCTTTCGGGGTCGATGGCGACGGCATGCGCCTCGACATCGGCCGGCAGCCTGTAGCCGGCGTCTCCGGCAAGCGCCTTCAGCGCCGCGAGGTCCGGTGCGGCTGCCTTGCGCGGCGATCGCGCCAGCAGCCCGGTGACGCGCCGCAGCAAGGTTTCGGCCTCGGCCACCGTGTCCGCCGCGACGACCAGGCCGTGATTGCCGAGGATCAGGACATCGACGCCTGGCCGCAGCCTTTCGGCAATGCCGCGGGCAAGCGGCAGGCCCGGCCGGAAATAGGGCACATACGCCCATTCGATCGAGGCGAGCCGCCTGGCCACCTCGGCCTCGCAATCGGTCTGCACGGCAAGCGAGATGGTATCGACGCAGTGGACATGCAGGACCACGCGCTGTGGCATCAGGGCGTGGACCGTGGTCTCGATCGACGGACGCAATCCGCGTGCGTTGAGCTCACCGATGGCGAAGCCCTGCGGCTGGTCGGCGGCGCGGTCGCGCCGTTCGACCGCCTCGAGCAGCGGCGACATCGCCACGGGCACCATGATGTCTTCGGCAAGCGCGTCCTTCAGCCAGGTGCCTGAAGCCTTGATCCAGAGCGTGTCGCCGGCTTTCAGCGAGGTGTTGCCGCCGGCGGCCTGGGTCAGATGCGGGTCGCGTCCGATGGCTGCCGAAAGCGACCGCAGCGCCGCCATTTCCTGCGCATCCGCTTGGGTCCCCATCGCATTTCCTCCAGCAATCCGTCTTGCCCGACCTGGAATTCACATGCGGTGCGGGTAACAGGTGATATCGCAGATAAGAGTGAGTTCCGTCAACCGTGATCTAATTTCGTCAGATGCGGCTTGCAATCGAACTAATGTTGAGTAAGTTACACCAATTGCCGTCGCAGAACGACATGCGGGAGGAAACAGGTGAGCGATTCCGGCCGCCAGCGTCAGATCGTCGAACTCTTGCGGGATCGCCCCTTCGCCTCGGTGCGCGAGCTGCAGGAGCGGCTTGGCGTTTCGGCGGCGACGGTGCGGCGCGATATCGACAGGATCGACGAAGCCGGCGAGGCGCGGAAGGTCTATGGCGGCATTTCGGCGCTCGACGGCGCTTCGCAAGCTGGAGTCGCCTATGCCCGTCCCTATGACGAGAACCGTGACCTTGCGGTCGAGGCCAAGCGGCAGATCGCAGCGATCGCGGCGACCATGGTGCGCGACGGCGACGCGGTCATCGTCCATGGCGGCTCGACCTGCTTCCATCTCGGCGTCAAGCTCGCGGATCGCAACATCCGGCTCTACACCAATTCCATGCCGCTGGCGGCCTATCTCAGCGACCATGGCCATTGCAGCCTGACCGTCGCCGGCGGCGAGCTGCATCGCGAGCCCGGCATCATTCATTCGCTCACACAGGCGGTGCCCTTCTACGCCTCGAAGTTCTTTGTCGGCGCGCAAGGCATCGGCGCGGAAGGCGTGCTGGAATCACATCCGCTGCTGGTGCGCTCGATCGTCGAACTCAGCCTTTGCGTCGACCAGATCGTAGTGCTGGCCGACAGCCGCAAATTGTCGATCCAGGCCCGCAACGTGGCGCTGCCCCTGTCACGCATCGGCACGCTGATCACGGACGACGGGCTTTCGGATGCCGACGCGCGCATGCTGGAGGATGCCGGCGTCACGGTGCGGATCGCGTCCACCTCGGGAGCGATCGCGTGAAGCTGGCCGTCCTCGATTTCGGCAAGACCAATTCGAAGCTGTTCGTCTTCGGAGAGCACGGTCGCATCCTCGACGAACGACGGACCCAGCCGCAATGGACGCGCCAGGCGGATTTCGTCGTGCTCAACGAGGCCGAGCTTCATAATTGGGCGGTCGGCGCCGTGGGCGATGCGGTCGATCGCCATGGCGTGGAAGGCCTGATGATCTCGGGCCATGGCTGTACCTTCGCGCTGGTCGACGATACCGCGCTGACGCATCCGATCCTCGATTACGAGCAGGAGCCGCCGGCTGAAATCGCCGCGCGGATCGATCGCCGCATTCCCGATTTTGCCGAAACTTTCTCGCCGCGCCTGCCGCTTGGCTTCAACTATGGCCGCCACATGCTGTGGCTCCAGGAGGTCGATCCCGATGCGTTCGCGGCGGCGAAATCGATCCTCGGTTATCCGCAATACTGGAGCTGGCGCCTCGGCGGCAGGCCGGCCTCGGAAGTGTCCTATCTCGGCTGCCATTCGCATCTGTGGGCGCCGCGCAAATCCGACTTTTCCTCATTGGTCGACGGCGAGGGGTGGCGCGGCCAGATGCCGGCCTTCGCGCGCGCCGGCGCTGTCATAGGCGAACGGCGTTTCGGCCAGAACAAGCGGCCCATCGCCATCCATAACGGCGTCCATGATTCGAACGCGGCGCTATATGCCTATCGCCGGCAGGAGTTGGGGCCGCTGACCGTCGTCTCGACCGGCACTTGGGTGGTCGTGCTCAATCCCGATTGCCCGCTCGAAGCGCTCGACCGCAACCGCGACATGCTGGTCAATGTCGATGTCGACGGCGGCCCGGTGCCGACCATCCGCTTCATGGGCGGACGCGAATTCGCTGCCATCAGCGGCGACTGGCAAGGCCCGATCGAAGGCGCGGCGCTACAGGGCACGATCGATGACGGCATCATGGCGCTGCCGAGCTTCGCGCCGGGTGGGCCGATGCCGGGTCGTCCCGGCCGGCTGGTCGGACGCAAGCCAGATGCCGTGGAACGCGCGGCCGCGGCGCTGCTCTATGTGGCGCTGATGGTCGATCTCTGTCTCGATCTGATCCATTCGAGCAACACCGTGATCGTCGATGGCGGGCTCAACAATGGCGGCTTGCTCGCCAGCCTGCTGGCGCAACTGCGTCCTGGCCAAGCCTTCATGCAGGGCGCCACGCTGGAGGGCAGCGCCACCGGGGCGGCGGCTCTGGCCTTCGAGAGCACCGGGCATGAATTCGCCGCCGAGCGACCGGAGCCGGTGCTTGCGGCGAGCCTGGCTGGCCTTGCCGGCTACCGCGACAGCTGGCGTGATTTTGTTACCGCAGGGCGCGGGACCGCCGGCAAAGCGGCGGGAGGTGCACGATGAGCGCGGCGGTCAAGACGCAGCCGGCGCGCCAGCCGGTGCTGGAAATGCGGCACATTTCGAAGACGTTTGGCACGATCCGCGCGTTGCAGGACGTCTCGCTCACCGTCCATGCCGGCGAATTGCATGCTTTGATGGGTGAGAACGGCGCCGGCAAATCGACGCTGATGAAGGTTCTGTCGGGCGCCTATCGGCCCGATCCCGGCGGCGAGATCCTCATCGACGGCGTGCCTGCCGCGACCGGCGATCCGATCAAGGCGCGCGCCAGCGGCGTCGCGGTGATCTACCAGGAACTGTCGCTGGCACCCAACCTGACGGTGGCGCAGAACATCTTCCTGGGCAACGAGCCGCGCCGGTTCGGCATCGTCGACCGCGACCAATGCAACCGGCGCGCCAGCGAGATCGTCGGCCGGCTCGGCGTGTCCTTTTCGGCGCGTGCCCTGGTCGCCGGCCTGTCGCTCGGCGAGCGCCAGCTGGTCGAGATCGCGCGCGCGCTTTCGACCAATGCGCGCATCATCGTCATGGACGAGCCGACCACCTCGCTGACCTCGCGCGAAACCGAGCGGCTGTTCGAGGTGATCGCGACGCTGAAGGCGCAAGGCATCGCCATCATCTACATCAGTCACCGCATGGAGGAGGTCTACCAGCTTGCCGACCGCGTCAGCGTGCTGCGCGACAGCGGCTATGTCGGCACGCTGGAGCGCGCCGACCTCAGTGCCCCGCGCCTCGTGTCGATGATGGTCGGCCGCGACCTTTCCGCCTTCTACAAGAAGGACCATCGTCCGCCGGACAGCGCGCGCGCCGTGGCGCTGTCGGTGCGCGGCATGTCCGACGGCCGTCTGCTGAAGAACTGCTCGTTCGATCTCCACAAGGGTGAAGTGCTGGCCCTGGCGGGTCTCGTCGGCTCCGGCCGTACCGAGCTCGCCCGGCTGGTCTTCGGCGCCGACAAGCGCATCACGGGCACCATGGAACTTGACGGAAAGCCGATCTCCATCGGCTCGCCGCGCGAGGCGCTCGACGCGGGCATTGCCTATCTTACCGAGGACCGCAAGGAACTCGGCCTGTTCCTCGACATGTCGATTTCGGACAATATCAACATGGGCGTGCTGGCCAGGGATGCCCGGGCAGGCGGCTTTCGCGACTTCGCGGCGGCCGAAAGGCGGGCGGCGAAAACCATCGCCGAGCTGTCGATCCGCACCCGCTCGGCGCAAGCCAATGCCGGCTCGCTGTCGGGCGGCAACCAGCAGAAGGTGCTGCTCGCCCGCCTGCTCGAGACCGAGCCGAAGGTCGTCATCCTCGACGAGCCGACACGCGGCGTCGATGTCGGGGCGAAATCGGAAATCTACCGGCTGATCGACAGCCTCGCCAGCAAGGGCATAGCCATCCTGATGATCTCCAGCGAACTGCCGGAGGTGATTGGCGTCGCCGACCGCGTTCTGGTGATGCGCGACGGGGCCATATCGGGCGAGGTGACGGCATCCGAAGGCGAGCCGCTTCGCCAGGAAGCAATCATGGAACTTGCCACGGGAGCGGCCAAGGGATGACCGACAGAACGACGACGTCCGGAGATCAGGCGGCGGTCAGAAGCCGGCGGCTGCGTACCGCCTTGGCAGCACTTGGCATGCTGCCGGTGCTGGTGCTGCTCGCGGCCGGGTTCCAATTCATCAATCCGCGGTTTCTGACCGGCACCAACCTGCTCATCGTCACGCAGCAATCGTCGATCAACATCGTGCTCGCCGCCGGCATGACCTTCGTCATCCTGACCGGGGGCATCGACCTGTCGGTCGGTTCCATCCTTGCCGCCTCGGCCATGGTGGCGGTGCTGGTCTCGCTGGTGCCGGACTGGGGCCTGCTCGGCGTACCGGCGGCCATTCTGGTCGGCCTCGGCTTCGGGCTCATCAACGGGCTGCTCGTCGCCTATATCCGCTTGCCGCCCTTCATCGTCACGCTCGGCTCGTTGACGGCGGTGCGCGGCGTCGCCCGCCTGCTCGGCGAAGACACGACGGTGTTCAACGCGGACCTGCCGTTCGACTTCATCGGCAATGGCTCGCTGTTGGGCGTCCCCTGGCTGGTCATCATCGCGCTGTCGGTCGTGGTGCTGTCCTGGCTGGTGCTGAAGCGCACCGTGCTCGGCACCTGGATCTATGCCGTCGGCGGCAATGCCGAAGCAGCACGGCTGACCGGCATCAAGGTGCCGCTGGTGCTGCTTTTCGTCTATGGCGTTTCCGGCCTTCTGGCTGGCCTTGGCGGTGCCATGTCGGCGGCCAGGCTCTATGCCGCCAACGGGCTGCAGCTCGGGCAGTCCTACGAACTCGACGCCATCGCCGCCGTCATTCTCGGCGGCACCAGCTTCGTCGGCGGCGTCGGTTCGATCTGGGGCACGCTGATCGGCGGCCTGATCATCGCGGTGCTGTCGAACGGCCTCATCCTGGCCGGCGTTTCGGACATCTGGCAGTACATCATCAAGGGATTGGTCATCATCGTGGCGGTCGCCCTCGACCGCTACAGGCTCCAGGCAGGAGCAAGAACATGAATGACCTTGTCGCCGGCATCAACGACCGGCTTGTGTAACGCACCGTGAGAGGCGCGGGGCATCAGGAGGAAGTAAGCGTGAAGACCATTGCAAAACTGCTCTGCGGCGCCGCGTTCGCGGCCGTCGCCATCGCACCGGCCTCGGCCAAGGACCTGAACAAGGTCGGCATCTCGGTCGGCCTGCTCGGCAACCCGTTCTTCGTCGCCACGATCAAGGGCATCGAGGACGCGGCAAAGAAGATCAATCCCAACGTCGAAGTGACCTCGGTGTCGGCCGACTACGACCTCAACAAGCAGGTTTCGCAGGTCGATTCCTTCATCGCCGCCGGCGTCGACGTGATCATGCTCAACGCGGTCGACGCCAAGGCGATCGCGCCCGCGGTGAAGAAGGCACAGGCTGCCGGCATCGTCGTTGCCGCCTTCGACGTCTCGGCGCCGGGCGCCGACGTCACCGTGATGACCAACAACGTCAAGGCCGGCGAGGAGGCCTGCCAGTACCTTGTCGACCAAACTGGTGGCAAGGGGGACTACGTGATCCTCAATGGACCGGCGTCGTCGTCGATCCTGGAGCGGGTGAAGGGCTGCAAGAACGTGCTCGCGCAGCATCCCGACATAAAGATCCTGTCCGACGACCAGAACGCCGAAGGCTCGCGTGACGGCGGCTTGAAGGTATTCCAGTCGCTGCTGACGCGCTTCGACAAGATCGACGCGGTGTTCGCCATCAACGATCCGACGGCGATCGGCGCCCAGCTTGCCGCCAAGCAGCTCAACCGCTCGGAGTTCGTCTTCACCGCCGTCGACGGCGCTCCCGACATCGAGAAGGAACTCGCATCCGGCAAATCGATGATCAAGGCCTCGGCATCGCAGGACCCTTACGTGATGGCTGGCCAGTCGCTGACGATGGCTGCTGACCTGCTTGCCGGCAAGAAGCCGGCGGAGCCGGTCGTGCTGCTCGATCCCAAGCTGATCACGGCCGAGAACCTGAAGGACTACAAGGGCTGGACCGCCGCCCGCTGATCCGTTCAACACGGGCGCGGCCGGTTAACCCGGCCGCGCCTGTCCTCATCGTGCCAAAACCGGAGACGATCATGTCGCGCATCGGAATCCATTCTTTCGTCTGGTCGGCAAGCTCCGCGCAGGGCGAGCTCGAACGCACGCTGGCCAACACCAGGGAAGCCGGTTTCGAGCTGATCGAATTCTCCTATCTCGACCCAGCCAACGTGGACATAAGCGGGCTCGCCAGGCGCATCGCCGATCTCCGCCTCGGCGTGGCGATCAGTATCGGATTGCCGGCGGACGGCGACATATCGAGCGCCGACAAGGCGGTCGCGGCGCGCGGCGTAGAGATACTCAACGACACCATCGGGCTGACGCGCGACCTCGGCGGCGGCAAGGTCGCCGGCATTCTCTCGACCAGCCATGGGTTGCAGACCGAGCCGCCGACGCGCGATCAATGGAACCGCAGCGCTGCCACGCTGGCGAAGATCGCCGAAACGGCCAAGGCGGCCGGCGTCACCCTCAATCTCGAGATCGTCAACCGCTTCGAAAGCAATCTGCTCAACACCGCCGCGCAAGGCCTGACCTTCATCGAGGATACAGGCTCCGACAACATCTTCCTGCATCTCGACACGTTCCACATGAACATCGAGGAAGCCGATGTCGGGCTGGCCATCCGCCATGCCGCGAGCAAGATCGGCTATGTCCATATCGGCGAAAGCCATCGCGGCTTCCTCGGCACCGGCAATATCGACTTCGCGGCGATCTTCGACGCGCTGACCGCGATCGGCTATGCCGACGATATCAGCTTCGAATCCTTTTCTTCGGAGATCGTCGACGAGAACCTGTCGAAGAAGACCGCCATCTGGCGCAATCTGTGGACGGACAACATGGCGCTCGCCAAGCACGCGCGCGCCTTCATCGGGCTCGGACTGGAGACGGCAAGGCGCAAGGCGGAACTCGTCTCGGCGCGCCACAGGCCCTGAAGCTACCAAATCGACGGGGCAGCTATTCATGATAGGAATTTTTTCTTGACAGGGTGAGTGCAGCTATGGTAGATATTTACCTGTGGTGCAGATTTGCGCCAATGACCCGCCGCACAGGCGGGTTTTCGTCTGATGCTTCTCAACCAACGTTGCCCTGGTTGCGTGTGGCGCAGCATTGCCCACGCCACGCGGATCGACTATGCGACGTTGCGATAGCGAAGCAAAACGGAGCCGCGGCGATGACGAACAAGACGATCCTCAAATTCGGCACCGTCGAGAACGCGGATACCGGCGATCTCGCTGGCTGGGTCGTGGTCGAGGGCAAGCCGACCATGAAGACCGCCGTGCAGCACACGACCGAGGACGGCAAGGTGATGTCGGGCACATGGCAGGCGACGCCCGGCACCTACCATGCGACCTATACCGACTATGAGTTCGTGCACATGATCGCCGGCCGCATCGTCATTACGCCCGACGGCGGCGCGCCGGTCGAAGTCGGCCCTGGCGACGCGTTCGTGGTCGAGGCGGACTTCAAGGGAACCTGGAAGATCATCGAGCCGGTGACGAAGCATTTTGTGGTCAGCGTGGGCTGAGCTGGTTTGAACTGAAGCGCCGCGCGCCTTCCTGGGCGTAGTGGATGCCGAGATCCGGACGGGCAGGCGGACATTCGATGGCTGGCTCGGTGTGTCGCCGCTGAAACCAAATGGATGTCAGTCGAGGGTGACCGGCGTCGTGCTTGCGGCTTTCGGCTGGTCGCCGGCGGCAAAGACCGCGCTCGCCTCGCTGACGATGGAAACGTGATCTCGTGCGGCCTTGCCGGCAGCATTGCCATCGCCGCGCATGATCGCCGTAACGATCGCGTCGTGCTCCTGCCAGGACTTCGCCAGACGGCCCGGCAGCATGAACTGGGCGCGGCGGAACGGCGCCAGGCGGCTGCGCGTCATCACGGTCATCTCGTAGATGTGACCGTTGTGGGCGCCGCGATAGAGCCGGCTGTGGAACTCGGTGTTGAAATACTCGTAATCCTCCTCGGCGCGTAGCCGCACCAGCCGTGCCGAAGCCTGATGCTCGATCTCGAGCGCGCGGCGCTCGGCGCTGGTCATGCGCTCGGCCGAGAAGCGCGCGCAGATCGCTTCCAGCTCGGCCATGCTCTCGAACATCGAGGCGAGGTGCTCCTGGGTGACGACGGCGACGATGGCGCCGCGGTTGGGCCGCCTTTCGACAAGGCCCATGGCGCTGAGTTGGCCGAGCGCCTCCCGGACCGGGGTGCGTGAGACGTCGAAACGGGCGGCGAGCGAAGTCTCGTCGAGCTTTTCGCCGGGGCGCAGAAAGCCGGTGACGATGCGGTCGCCGATCGCCCTCACCATCTGATCCACGGTCGTGCCCGACCTGATCAAGCTGCGCTTCCCCGACAAATCTCCTCCGTATGGTCTTTTCGCGGAATCGGCCGGCCCGCCAGCCTCTTCGACTCGATATACCTCTGTATGCCTCCGTTTTAATCTGCCTGTCAAACTGGCTACTTTCAAGGCAAAAAGTGCATGCAATTGCTTGCCGCGTGAGCAGGTGGTTTTAAGGTGATCATTGATTTCACTTGATAAATTTCACAATCTGAACTGGCACGGTGATTGCATACACTTCCTTGACGGCATGTTAACCGACCCGGAAAGGGTCCTGAAGGGGAGCATTCATTATGACCGCGAGATTCACGCTTAACCGCCGCGAGCTGCTCAAGACCTCCGCCGCCGGAGCCGCACTTGGGCTCGCCTCGGCATCCTTTCCCATCGGCCGCGCCCTCGCTGCCTCCGCCGCTGTCGGCTTCATCTATGTCGGCCCGAAGGACGACTACGGCTACAACCAGGCGCATGCCGAAGGGGCGGCGGCGCTGAAGGGCATCGAAGGGCTCTCCATCGTCGAGGAGGAGAACGTCCCCGAGACGGTCGACGTCCAGAAGACCATGGAATCGATGATCAACCTCGACGGCGCCTCGCTGATCTTCCCGACCTCCTTCGGCTATTTCGACCCGCACATGCTGGCCATGTGCGCGAAATTCCCCGACGTGCAGTTCCGCCATTGCGGCGGCATGTGGAACAAGGACAAGCATCCGATGAATGCCGGCTCCTATTTCGGCTATATCGGCATGGGCCAGTACCTGAACGGAGTCGTCGCCGGCCACACAAGCAAAACCAAGAAGCTCGGCTTCGTCGCCGCCAAGCCGATTCCGCAAGTGCTGCTCAATATCAACTCGTTCCTGCTCGGCGCCCGCTCGGTCGATCCCACTATCACCTGCCAGGTGATCTTCACCGGAGAGTGGTCGCTGGCGGTCAAGGAGGCGGAAGCCACCAACGCGCTGGTCGACCAGGGCATCGATGTCGTCACCTGTCATGTCGACAGCCCCAAGGTCGTGGTCGAGACAGCCGCCGGCCGCGGCGCCTTCGTCTGCGGCTATCACGCCAACCAGAGCCCGCTGGCGCCCGAGAAATACCTGACCGGCGCCGAATGGAACTGGGCCAAGGTCTACAAGATGTTCGTCGACGACCTCATCGCCGGTAAGCCGCTGCCCAATTTCACACGCGGCGGGCTGGCCGACGGCTTCGTCAAGATGAGCCCACTCGGCCCCGCCGTCTCCGAGCCGGCCCGAAAGCAGTTCGACGCCACTTTGGCCGAAATGACGAAGGGCGGCTTCTCCGTCATCAAGGGCCCGCTGAAGAACAACAAGGGCGGGGTCGTTGCCACCGAAAGCCAGGCCTTCGCCGAGACGGCAATCGAACTCGAAAGCATGGACTATCTCGTCGAGGGCGTCGTCGGCTCGACCGCCTGAACCGGACGGAGGCGATAGCATGACAGACACCGTGGCAAGTGCCGGCGCGCCGGCGATGTTCGGCGCCAAGAGTTATCCGGCGGCGCTGGAACGGATCGCCCGGCGGGCCGAGGCTTTCGTCATTCCGCTCGCGGCGCTGGTCGTCGGCATGGCCCTGTTCAGCCTGTTCATCCTGGCTGTCGGCAAGTCGCCGGTCCAGCTCTATGAAACGATGTGGCGCGGCGGCTTCGGCTCGTGGTTCTCCGTACAGAACTCGCTGTCGCGTGCTGCACCGCTGTTGCTGGCGGCACTCTGCGTGGCGCTGCCGGCCCGGCTCGGCCTCGTCGTCATCGGCGGCGAGGGCGCCATCGTGCTCGGCGGCGTCGCCGCAGCCGCAGCCGGCATGGCGCTCGACGGCGCCCCCTCCTTCATCGTCATTCTCGTCATGGGCGTGGCGGGCATGGCCGCCGGCGGCATCTGGATAGGTGCCGTCGGCGCGCTCCGCCACTACCGCGCCGTCAACGAGACCATCTCCAGCCTGCTGATGGCCTATATCGCGATCGCCTTGATGAACCAGCTGGTCGAAGGACCGTTGCGCGACCCGGCCTCGCTCAACAAGCCCTCGACCCAACCGCTGGCCGACATCTACCGCATCGGAAACATGCCGGGCATGGAGGTCCATTGGGGGCTTGCCGTCGGCGTCGTCGCCTGCGTGCTGTCCTGGGTGCTGATCGAAAAGACGCGCTGGGGATTCGCCGCCCGCATCGCCGGCGGCAATGTCCGGGCGGCCCAGGTGCAGGGGCTCGCCGTGGGCTCGCTGGTCGTCGGCTTCACCGGCCTGGCCGGCGCCTTTGCCGGTCTTGCGGGCATGCTGGAGGTCGCGGCGGTGCAGGGCAGCGCCAACGCCTCGCTAGCGGCCGGTTACGGCTATACCGGCATTCTCGTCGCCTTCCTTGCCCGCCACAATCCGCTGGCCATCATTCCGGTCGCCTTCCTGCTCGGCGGCATCGATGCCTCCGGCGGGCTGATCCAGCGCCGCATGGACCTGCCCGACGCCACGGTCCTGGTGCTGCAAGGCATGCTGTTCATCGTCATCCTGTTCAGCGAGACCTTCTACGGCCGCTTCAGGGCCTTCAATCCCGATCTTTGGCGGAGGAGCAACTGATGGACGCCAGCGGGATCGGCCTCTGGGGCGTGCCGCTCGCCATCCTCGGCGGCGCCATCCGCGTCTCCACGCCCTTCATCTTCGTCTCGCTCGGCGAAGCCATCACCGAACGTTCCGGCCGCATCAATCTCGGGCTGGAAGGCACGCTGGTGTTCGGCGCCATGACCGCCTATGCCGTGGCGGTGATGACCGGCTCGCCCTGGCTGGGCCTGCTCGCCGCCGCCGGTGCCGGCTTGTGCTTCGGCCTGTTTCACGGCTGGATCTGCAAATTCCCGCGGGTCAACGATATCGCCATCGGTATAGCGCTGATGCTGTTCGGATCCGGCCTCGCCTTCTTCTTCGGCAAGCCGTTCATCAAGCCGAAGGCGCCCAACCTGCCGGCCATTCCTCTCGGCGGCTGGTCTGATATCCCGCAGGTGCAGGCGGCACTCGACGTCAACGTATTGTTCCTCATCGGCGCGGTGCTGTCGGTCGTGTTGTGGTGGGCCTTCCGCAACACGCGCGCCGGCCTCATCGTGCGCGTGGTTGGCGACAACTCGGACGCGGCACGCGCCATGGGCCTCAACCCCGATACGGTGCGCCTGCTCGCCACCGGCGTCGGCGGCGCGCTGGCCGGCATCGGCGGCGCCTATCTGTCGCTCTATTATCCCGGCAGCTGGACCGAACGCATCTCGTCTGGCCAGGGGCTGATGGCGGTGGCACTGGTCATTTTCGCGCGCTGGAATCCGCTCGGCTGCTTTGCGGCCGCACTTCTGTTCGGCGGCGCGGGCGCGCTCGGCCCCGCGCTGCAATCGGTCGGCGTCACGCAAGGCTACTACCTCTTCTATGCCGCGCCTTACATCCTCACCCTCGTCATCATGATCGCCACCTCATCGCCGAGCCGCTCGCTGGCCGGTGCGCCGGGCGAACTGTCGATCACCAAATGAGACCGGAGTTTTTGCCATGAACGCCAGGGCCGGTATTACTCAGCGCTATATCGACGCCGATCCCTATCCCTGGCCCTATAATGGCGATCTGAGGCCCGACAACACGGCGTTGATCATCATCGACATGCAGACCGATTTCTGCGGGCCGGGCGGCTATGTCGACCATATGGGCTACGACCTGTCGCTGGTGCGGGCGCCGATCGAGCCGATCAAGTCGGTGCTGTCGGCAATGCGGGCCAAGGGCTACACCATCCTACACACGCGCGAAGGGCATCGCCCCGATCTCGCCGACCTGCCGGCCAACAAGCGCTGGCGCTCGCGTCGCATCAATGCCGGTATCGGCGACCCTGGCCCGTGCGGGCGCATCCTGGTGCGCGGCGAGCCGGGCTGGGACATCATTCCCGACCTTTACCCGATCGAGGGCGAGCCGATCATCGACAAGCCGGGCAAGGGCTCGTTCTGCGCCACCGACCTGGAGCTGATCCTCAATCAGCGCGGCATCCGCAACGTCGTGCTCACCGGCATCACCACCGATGTGTGCGTTCACACCACCATGCGGGAGGCCAACGACCGCGGCTATGAGTGCATGATGCTGGAGGATTGCTGCGGGGCGACGGACCATGGCAACCATCTGGCGGCGATCAAGATGATCAAGATGCAGGGCGGTGTCTTCGGCACGGTGTCGAACGCGGCCGCGCTCGTCGCCCAGCTGCCGTGAGGACATCGCGATGAGCGCAACGATCCACAAGAAGGCGGTTGGCGTCGAAACCATCGGCATGACCATGCGCTTCGGCGGCTTCGCGGCGCTGGATGGCGTGTCGGTGAAGGTGTCGGCCGGATCATTCCATGCGCTGCTCGGCGAAAACGGCGCCGGCAAGTCGACGCTGGTGAAATGCATGATGGGGTTTTATCACCCGACCTCCGGCGACATTCTGGTCGACGGCCGCGAGGTCGGGATCGCCAGCCCCAGGGACGCCTCCGCGCTCGGCCTCGGCATGGTCTACCAGCATTTTACGCTGGTACCTTCGCTGACCGGTGCCGAGAACCTGGTCATCTCGCGCGAAAAGGTGCCCGGCGTCATCGACTGGCGTAAGGAACGCAGCGAACTTGCCGTGTTCATGGACCGCATGCCGTTCAAGCTGCCGCTCGACGTCAAGGTGGCCGAACTCGCCGCCGGCGAGAAGCAGAAGCTGGAGATCGTCAAGCAGCTCTATCTCGGCCGCAGCTTCCTGGTACTGGACGAGCCGACCTCGGTGCTGACGCCCGGCGAGGCCCAGGAGGTGCTGGGCCTTGTCCGCGACATGACCAAGGCCGGCGATCTCACCGTGCTGATGATCTCGCACAAATTCCACGAGGTCACGGCGTTCGCCGACGAGGTCAGCGTGCTGCGCAAGGGCAAGCTCACCGGCACCGGCCGCGTCGCCGATCTCGACCATCGGGCGATGGCGGCGATGATGATCGGAGACCAGCCGATCGCGGCGCTCGACAGTCGCGCCGAACCCAGGCCGGATGCGGAGATCGTGCTCAAGGTCAAATCGCTGAAAGCGCCTGACAGAACCGGCCTGAAATCGATCAGCATCGAGGATCTCTGCGTGCGCTCCGGCGAGATCGTCGGCATTGCCGGCGTTTCCGGCAACGGCCAGAAGGAATTCCTCGAAGTTCTGGCCGGACAGCGTGCGCGCGACGCCGGCGAGGTCATGGTTCGCGGCTCCGGCTATGCGGCGACGCGTGCCGAAGCGCGGGCGCTCAATGTCCGCCTGATCCCGGAGGAGCCGCTGAAAAACGCCTGCGCACCTAAGATGACGGTGGCCGAAAACATCTCCTTCCGCACCTTCGACATCGACGGCAACGGCAGGCCGGTGAACTGGATCAGCGCCGGTGCTATAAGGGCATTCAGCGCCCGGCTGGTCGAGCAGTTCAAGGTCAAGACCGCCTCGCTGTCCTCGCCGATCGCCTCGTTGTCGGGCGGCAACGTGCAGCGCGCCGTGCTCGCCCGCGAACTCACCGGCGAGGTCGATCTTCTGATCGTCTCCAACCCGTGCTTCGGCCTCGACTTCTCGGCCGTGGCCGAGATCCGCGCCCGCATCATGAAGGCGCGCAATGCGGGGGCCGCCGTGCTGTTGATGTCGGAGGATCTCGACGAATTGCTCGAACTCTCCGACCGCATCCTGGTGATGTCCGACGGCGCGCTGGTCTACGAGACGCCGATCGCGCAGGCGAGCGTCCAGACCATCGGCGCGCACATGGCGGGCCATCATTGATGGCCGAAATCGCAGCGCAGCCGTTTCCGTTCGCCTTCAGGCCCCAGACCGTGGCGCTGGTCGTCATCGACATGCAGCGCGATTTCGCCGAGCCCGGCGGCTTCGGCGCCAGCCTGGGCAACGACGTCGGCCGGGTGACCGCGATCGTGCCGACGGTGAAGAGACTGATCGAGGGCTTTCGCGCCGCCGGCCTGCCGGTGATACACACCATGGAGTGCCATAGGCCCGACCTTTCGGACCTGCCGCCGGCCAAGCGCAATCGCGGCAATCCGTCGATCCGCATCGGCGATGCCGGCCCGATGGGCCGCGTGCTGATTGCCGGCGAGCCGGGCACGGCGATCCTTGACGAGCTTGCGCCGCTGCCCGGCGAGATCGTCATCGAGAAGCCCGGCAAGGGTGCCTTCTATGCCACCTCCTTCGGCGAGGACCTCAAGAGGATCGGCGCCGAGCAGCTGGTCTTTGCCGGCGTCACCACCGAGGTCTGCGTGCAGACGACGATGCGCGAGGCCAATGATCGCGGCTATGAGTGCCTGTTGGCCGAAGATGCGACGGAAAGCTATTTTCCGGAGTTCAAAGCGGCAGCACTTGCCATGATCAGGGCGCAAGGCGCCATCGTCGGCTGGACGGCGACGACCGACCAGGTGCTCGAGGGGATTGCCAATGCCTAACCTTGGTTTTCCCGGGCTGCTCGACGGCGGCTGGCGCGATCTGGCGTTCGAGCACTTTCGCGAGGGCATCACGGTGCACTGGCTGCTCAAGGGCGGGCCGGCCGAACCATCGGTGGCGATCCTCGACTACCGGCCCGGCGCCGGCGTGCCGCGCCACCGCCATGTCGGACTGGAAACCATTCTCGTGCTCGAGGGCTCGCAGAGCGATGAGAACGGGCATTATCCTGCCGGCAGCGTGGTCCTGAACCCGGTCGGGACCGAGCATTCGGTGTGGACGAGGGACGGCTGCGTCGTACTGATCCAATGGGATCTGCCGGTGATTATTCTGGGGGAGGCTAAATGAGTGATATCCGCTTCGATATCGGCAGTCTGCACGCGGCCTACGCGGCCGGCGTCGATGTCGCCGCCATGATCGATGCCGTTCATGCCCGCATCGAGGCGGCTGACGATCCGGGCATCTTCATTCATCTTGCCAGCAAGGCGCAGATGCTGGCGCAGGCGCAAGAGCTCGGGCCGTTCGACCCGGTGGCCAAGCCGCTATGGGGCGTGCCTTTCGCGGTCAAGGACAACATCGATGTTGCCGGCATGCCGACGACTGCCGCCTGCGCCGACTATGCCTATGTGCCGGAGACGGACGCCACCGTCGTGGCACGGCTGAAGGCGGCCGGCGCGCTGGTGGTGGGCAAGACCAATCTCGACCAGTTCGCCACCGGCCTTGTCGGCGTGCGCTCGCCATATCCGATCCCGAGGAACGCTGTCGATGCCAGCCTGGTGCCGGGTGGCTCCTCGTCAGGATCCGCCGTTGCGACGGCGCGCGGCATCGTCTCCTTCGCGCTCGGCACCGATACGGCCGGCTCCGGCCGTATTCCCGCCGGCCTCAACAACATCGTCGGGCTGAAGCCGACGGTCGGCGCGCTGTCGGCCGCCGGCGTGGTGCCAGCCTGCCGCACGCTCGACTGCGTCTCGGTGTTCGCGCTGGCCGTCGACGACGCCTATCGCGTATTCTCGGTCGCTGCGGCGCGCGATGCCACCGATCCGTATTCGCGCGACATGGCCGTCCAGCCGCTCGCCAAGCGCCCGCCAGTGCTGAGCGTCGGCGTGCCGGCGAAGTCGGATCTCCAGTTCTTCGGCGACGCCTCGATGCAGGCGGGCTTCGAAGCGGCCCTTGCCACATTGGAGGCGCTCGGCTGCCGGCTGGTCGAAATCCCATTCGGCGATTTCTACGCGACCGCCAATCTGCTTTACGAAGGCGCCTGGGTGGCCGAACGATACGCGGCGATCCGCGACTTCATGGACGCCAACGAAGCGGCCATGCATCCGGTGACGCGCAAGATCATCGGCGGCGCGCGCAGCCTGTCGGCGGCCGACGCCTTCAAGGGCTTGTATGCGCTTCAGGCCTACAAGGCCAAGCTCGCCCCTGTTATCGCTTCGGTCGACCTGTTCTGCGTGCCGACCGCGCCGACGCATTATGCCCTCGACGCGGTGCTCGCCGATCCGATCGCCACCAACAGCCGGCTTGGCACCTACACCAATTTCGTCAACCTGCTCGACATGTGCGGCATCGCCGTGCCGACAGGCGAGCGCGACGATGGGCTGCCCATGAGCGTGACCTTGCTCGCCGAGGCGGGCATGGATGGCCTCACCGCTGCACTCGCACGCGACATCCATGCAAGGAGCGGCCTGCCACTCGGCGCAACCGGGTGGCAGCAACTGGACATTGCGCCCGCGGTTTCGCCCGCCGATGACGCAATGGTCGATCTCGTGGTCGTCGGTGCGCATCTGTCAGGCATGCCGCTCAACGGTCAACTCCGCCAGCTCGGCGCGCAATTCTCGCGGGCGGCAAGGACCGCCGCCGCCTACAGGCTCTATGCCCTGGCCGGCCAGTCGGTGCCCAAGCCGGGGCTGATCCGCGTCACCGAGGGGGGCGCCGCCGTCGAGGTCGAAATCTGGCGGCTGTCGGCCGACGCCTTCGGCCGCTTCGTCGCGGCCATCCCATCGCCGCTCGGTATCGGCACGATCGAGCTCGAGGACGGGAATTCGGTCAAGGGCTTTCTGGTCGAATCCGCTGGCCTGAGCGGTGCGTCCGATATCTCGTCCTTCGGCGGCTGGCGCCGTTTCGCCGATCGCGGCAAACGCATGGTTGGGAACACAGGCATCGTCGGGAACACAGCCATCCCCGCCTAGGCATCGCAGCCCCGCTACGTAGCGGATTTTTGGCCTGTTCCCGAGCCCTAACGATGCTCGCCGGAAATTGGAGGAATGGCGTAGAGACTACAACGAGGTTCGACCTCCCGGTGCCATCGGTTACAAACCACCCATATCGCTCATGAATGCCTCCGGCGCATCCGGTCCGCCGAGAGTGCTACCCCGGGAAATCCCCCAACCGGTGGTCCAAAATCGGGTCCCACGTAAAAACCGCCGGGGCTCTAATCGCCGCTGGATGAAAGTTCGGTGGCAGGTCAACGCCAAATGTGAGCTCACAAGCCGTCGTTTTCCCGACTGTTCGTCGACGGCATTTTGAACTGTTTAATTGATCCCACGTCTCGGCTTTGCGGAGCAGGTGCCGTGTCGCTTTGTTGCGACCGTGGCGCGTATGCGACACTGAGCAGAAAATTAAGGTGCCCTCAATAATATCGGGCAGTAATGCTCAACTCTGGGATGTTTCTCAAGTATAGGGTTGAGTCGCGGCAGGAATGGATGAGCATATTAGTCATCCGTAATACTTAGACGGGGGCGGCATGTCAGAATTGCTCGATCGCGAGACGATCCATCGGCTCTCTCGATCTGGCGAAGGCGCTAGTCAATCCGGCCTTGGCGTGCGTGGAAATCTTGCAAGCGCAGCCTTCGATTGGCGCATGTTGCGCGGCGGTCGCATGACCAAGTGGAAGGGCGAGGCGGCGAGCTACGCGCCAAACGTGGCGCATCTCGTTTCGTCTGTTGCACGCACATGGGGCGCCCGGCTTCTGCCAGCGGCGCTGCTGATGGGACTTGGCGCAGGTGCGGCCGCTGGTGCCGACAGATACTGGGACCCCAACGGCACGGCGCCCAACCGCGGCGGTACGGGCATATGGGATACGAGCTCGTCTTTCTGGAGTCCCAACGGGGATGGCGTCAGCGGCCCCTACAGCATCTGGAGCAACGCCGCGATCGACAATGCGATTTTCGGCGGTCCCAACGGCACCACCGCCACGGTGACACTGAACACGCCGATCATCGCGAACAGCCTAACGTTCGACGTCAACACCACCTATACGCTGACCGGCAGCACGCTGACGCTCGCCGGCGCGACACCGACGATCACCACCAACGGCACCGCCACGATCAATTCGATTCTTGCCGGCAATGCGGGGCTGACCAAGGCGGGCGCCGGCGTCCTGACCCTCACCGGCGTCAACACCTTCAGCGGCGGCGTCAACATCACCGGAGGCACCCTGAACGTCAGCGGCGACTCGTCGCTTGGCGCCGCGGGCAATGGCATCGCCTTGTCGGCAGGCACGACTCTGCGAAGCACCGGCGCGCTAGCCGCTGGCCGCGTTGTTACGCTGGTCTCCGGCTCCTCCGCAATTGGCGGCGGCGTCGGCTCGGCCCACATCACTGGGTCCGGCGGTTTTTCCCTGGTCGCAGCGACGACGCTGAGCGACGACACCAATGATTTCACCGGGCAGGTAGGTATCGATAGCTCGACACTGTCCTTCACCTCGATAGGCAATCTGGGCGAGGCGAGTGCCCTGGGAGCGGCGACCACGGTGGCCAACGGCGCAGTTTTCGTGCGCAACGCCTCCGCCATCTATGTTGGTAGCGGCGACACCTCAAACCGCGGCTGGGACATGGCGCCCAGCACCGGCTCCTCCGCTCTGAGAAATCAGGGAACCGGCACGCTAACGGTAACCGGAGACATAATCGCGGGGGGAGGTTTTTCAGCGTCTGTCATTTTGGATGCGCAGACTGCGGACCTGGCGCTTCTGGGCGTCATCAGCAGCAACCTTCCAGCTCGGCCGTTTGCATTCACCGGCGGCGGGACAAACCGCAGTATTTCATTGAATAATGCCAACACCTTTGGTGGTGCCGTCACGATCCAGTCCGTTACCGTAAGGGCAAACGCACTGGCCGACCAGGGCACCGCCAGTTCGCTAGGGACGGGTGCCGGAGTCGGGACCATTTCCCTCAACAGCGGTACCCTATCCTATATCGGCATCGGGAGCAGCACCAATCGCGGGCTGTCAATCAATGGCGGCAGCAGCGTCCTCAACGACGGCAGCGGTTCCCTGGCGCTCAGCGGCGCGGTCGCGTTCAATCCCGCGGCTCCTGCCGACACCTTCACCCTTGGCGGCAGCTTCGCGGGCAACAACAGCCTGTCGGGCGTAATTTCGGGTGCCGGCAACCTCGTCATGAACGGCGGCGCAGGGAATATCTGGCTGCTCAGCGGCGCCAACACCTATAACGGGACGACCACCGTTACATCGGGCACCTTGCAGGCTGGCAGCAGCCAAGCTTTCGGCACGCCGAATGCAGTAACCGTCAATGGCGGTGTCCTGGACCTCAACAATAACGATATCATGGTCACGTCGCTCGCCGGAACCGGCGGCAGCGTGGCATTGACCGGCACTGGCGAGCTGACAGTCAACGGCGCTACCAGCACGAGCTATGCCGGCAGCATCAGCGGCACCGGCGGCCTCGTCAAGCGCGGCACGAGCACGCTGACGCTGACCGGCCAAAGTACTTACACTGGCGACACGACGATCAATGGCGGTTCGCTGGCGCTGAATTTCGCCGCCGCAGGGGCGCCGGCCAGCGACATCATCTCGAGCGCGTCCGGCCTCAACATGGCCGGCGGCACGCTCACCCTCGCCGGGGCGGCGGGTCTGGCGAACAGCCAGACCTTCAGTGGGCTGAACGTCACCGCAGGCAACAACCGGATCGTGGCCACGTCCGGCGCCGGCGGCAGCATGACGCTGAACCTCGGCGCGCTGACGCGCACGGGCGGTCTGATGGACTTCACGCTGCCCACCAGCGGTGCGATCACCACGAGCAATGCGGACGGGGCTCTCGGATGGGCCACGGTCAACGGTACGGACTACGCGCAGGTGCAGGCGGGCAACATCACCGCCTTCACCGCCTACGCGAACAAGGATGACGCCAGCACCTGGCTAACCGGCGATGTCGTCAGCGATGCTGGAGGAGCGGCCAATACCGCTTTTTTCAACACCGTCACCGGTAGCGTCCAGCTCGGTGGCCTCAAATATACCGCGGCGGCCAACTCCACGGTCACCGTCGGCGGCGGCAACACGCTCGGCGTGGACGGCAC
Source organism: Mesorhizobium sp. M0152 (assembly GCF_040322415.1). NCBI lineage: Bacteria > Pseudomonadati > Pseudomonadota > Alphaproteobacteria > Hyphomicrobiales > Phyllobacteriaceae > Mesorhizobium > Mesorhizobium sp. M0152. Next base: position 9,732 of record NZ_JAMYTH010000021.1, on the reverse strand, counting down.
AATCATCGTCGCCTCCAGCGTCGGCAATGCCAGCCAGACGATCACCGGCGGCGCGCTCACCGGCAGCGCCGGCGGCGGCGCTGTCGGCGTCCTGCACAACGGCACGGGCACCGGCACGTTTACGATCGCATCGACGATCGTCGATAATGGCGGCGCCACCGGCTTCATCAAGGGCGGCACCGGCCGCGTCTCCCTGACCGGCGCCAACAGCTACACCGGTGGAACGACGCTCAGCGGTGGCACGCTCGTCGTCAGCAGCGTCGCCAATGGCGGCGTGGCGAGCAGCATCGGCGCTTCGTCGGCGGCCTCATCGAACCTGGTGATCGAGAGCGGCACGTTGGAGTATACGGGCAGCACCGCGACGACTGATCGCGGCTTCACGCTCGTGAACGGCGGTTCGTCGCGGACGATCCAGGTCGACAATGGCGGCGCCAATCTGACTTTCGGCGGCGTAGTGGTCGGCCCGGACGACGCCAGCCTGACCAAGACCGGCTCTGGCACGCTGACGCTCGCGAACGCCGCCAACACCTACACCGGTATCACGACGGTATCGGCCGGCACCTTGTCGGTCAACGCGCTGGCGAATGGTGGCGTGGCGAGCGGCATCGGCGCCTCGACAGCGGATTCCGCGAACCTTGTGCTTCAGAGCGGAGGTGGTTTGCAATATACCGGCGGAACGGTGAGCAGCGACCGCGGTTTCACGCTGGGGACTGGCAATGGCCGGATCGGCGTGAGCGATCCTGCGGCCACGCTGACGCTCAGCGGCACGGCGATCGGTTCTGGCGGGCTGATCAAGGAAGGCGGCGGCACGCTGCTGCTGTCCGGCACCAATCTCTACACAGGCGGTACGACGATCACCGCCGGCACACTGCGTGCGGGTTCGGTTCAGGCCTTCGGCAGCCAAACCGCACTGATGACCGTCAATGCCGGCGGGACGCTGGATCTCGCCGGATTCGCCAACAGGGTCGGTGCACTTGCCGGCGGCGGCTCCGTCGTCCTGGGTTCGGCCACTCTGACATCGGGCGGCGCTAGTGGCACTTTCACCGGCACGATCAGCGGCAGCGGCGGCTTCCTCCAGACGGCCGGCGGCATCCAGACGATCGTCGGCTGCAACAACAGCTATACCGGCGCCACTTCAGTAAGTGGTGGCACGTTGAGCGTGGACTGTCTCGCTAATGGCGGGCTTGCCAGCGGCATCGGCGCGTCGAGCAGCGCTTCCGCCAATCTGGTCCTGAATAACGGCAACCTGATCTACACCGGCGGCAGCACCACCACCAATCGCGGGTTCACGCTGGGCGGGACTGGAACCCTCACGGTCAACAATCCCGCCACCACGCTTCAATTCGGCGGCGCGGTCGTAGGTACAGGGCTGTTGCAGAAGGCGGGCACTGGTACCTTGGTCCTGTCCGGCGCCAACACCTACACCGGCGGCACGTCCGTCACCGCGGGTATCTTGCGCGCCGGCTCGACCAGCGCCTTCGGTTCTGGAGGGGTCGCGCTCTCAAACACCGCTGGTGTCACACTCGATCTTGCCGGCTTCAACAACACCGTCGGCTATCTAAACGGGGGCGGTGCGCTCGGCGGCAACGTCACGCTCGGCACTGCGACGCTGACGCTGAACTGGCCGTCCGGGGCAGCCAGTTATGCCGGCGCCATCAGCGGCAGCGGCGGCCTTGTCAAGAATGGCGCCTCCACCCAAATTCTCACGGGTTGCAGCAGCAGCTATACCGGCAGCACCACGATCAACGGCGGTGTGATCGAAGCTTCATGCCTGGCCAATGGCGGCAGCAACAGTGCGATCGGCGCTTCCAGCGCCAGCGCCAGCAATCTGATCCTCAATGGCGGAACCCTGCGCTACACCGGCGCTGCCGGTAGCACCGATCGCCTTTTCACGCTCGGTGCCTCGGCCACAAGCAGGCTGGAAGCGTCCGGCACGGGTGCGATCGCGTTTACCGGCACCGGGCCGATCGGGTTCTCGAGTCCCAACACCAGTCAGACGCTGACGCTCGGCGGCACCAATACCGGCAATAACAGCCTGGCCGCGCGGATCACCAACAATGGGACGGGCGTCAGCTCGCTCACCAAGGACGGTGTCGGCACCTGGATTCTCAACAACCCGAGCAGCAGCTATACCGGCGTCACCACGATCAATGGCGGCGTGCTCGGGGTAGACAAGCTCTCTAATGGCGGCATCGCGAGCAGTATCGGCGCGTCGTCGGCCGCCGCGTCCAATCTGATCATCGGCAACGGCTCGACGCTGCGCTACACCGGCGCGGGCGACACCACCAATCGTCTGTTCACGCTTTCGGCCGGCACCACCTTCATCGAATCCTCAGGTACGGGCGCGGTGGTCTTCACCGACACCGGACCAGTGACGCTTGCGGGCACCAACCAGGCGCGCACGATCGCGCTGGGCGGCACCAGCACCGGCAACAACACGCTTGCCGGATCGATCGGCGACGCCGGCACCGGCATCACCACGTTGGCCAAGAACGACAGCGGCACCTGGGTGCTGACCGGCAACAACACATTCACCGGCAACACCGTTATCAACAACGGCAATCTGATGATCGGCAATGGCGGCACGTCAGGCAACGCCGGCGCCGGCAACGTTATTGTCAACGCCTCAACCTCTACGCTGTCGATCAATCGCAGCGACACGTTCAACTTTACGGGAACGCTGAGCGGGCCTGGCAGCCTGGCGCAGATCGGCACCGGCACCACGGTGCTGACCTCGGCAGGCAACGCCATCGGCGCGACCAGCATCAGCGCTGGCACGTTGCAAGTGAACGGCGCCCTGACCACCGCGACGATCGCCATGACCGGCGCCGGCACGCTGACCGTGAATGGCACAGTGCAGGCACCCGGCGCCACGCCTTCAACGATCACCGGCGATGCCGGGGCGAGCACGATCAACGTCAATGCGGGCGGCACGTTGCTTGCCAATGGCGACCTCGGCGGCGGCAACGATGTCGTCAATGTCGGCGGCACGCTCAACACGGGTGCCGCCGCGCTGAACCTTGGCGCCGGAAACGATACGCTGGTGCTCAATGATACCGCCCTGTTTTCCGGCACCGGCGTCAATGCCGGCACCGGCGGCGAGAGCGGAGCCGGCGACACGCTGCAGGTGAATACAGCCGGCGGCCGCACCCTCGATGGCGCCAATGTCACCAGCTTCGAAAGCCTGAACAAGCAGGGCACGGGCGCACTGATCCTGACCGGCAATCACAGCTACAGCGCCGGCACAACGATCCAGGCCGGCACGTTGCAGGTCGGCAACGGCGCCACGACCGGCGCGCTCACGACGCCAAACGTGACCAACAACGGCACGCTCGCCTTCAACCTCGACAGCGCCTACACCTTCGCCGGTGCGATCTCGGGCAGCGGCGTGGTGAACAAGCTCGGCACCGGGGTGACGACGTTCACCGGCACCAACAACTACAGCGGCGCGACCAACGTCAATGCCGGCACCCTGCTCGTAAACGGCAACCAGTCGGGCGCGACCGGGCCGACCTTGGTCGGCGTCGGCGCGACTGTGGGTGGCACCGGCATCATCGGCGGTAGCGTCACGGTAGCCGACGGCGGCGCCATCAATCCGGGTGGCGCCGGCAACGCCCCCGGAACCCTGACGATCAACGGCAGTCTGGCGCTTAACAACAACTCGACCCTCAACTACAATTTCGGCCAGGCGAATGTCGCCGGCGGTGCGTTCAACGACCTGATCAATGTCGGCGGCAATCTTACGCTGGATGGCCAGATGAACATCACCACCAGCCCCGGTGGCACGTTCGGCCCGGGCCTCTATCGCGTCATGAACTACGATGGCACGCTCACCGACAATGGCCTGACCGTCAGCGATCCCAACTATTCCGTCCAGACCTCGATCGCCAACCAGGTCAATCTGGTCAATTCGGCTGGCCTGATGCTGAGCTACTGGGACGGTGACGCCGGGCCGCATTCCAACAACGTCGTCAATGGCGGCAACGGGACCTGGCGGGCGGCAGGCGACCAGAACTGGACCGACGACACCGGCGTCTTCGCCGCGCCGTTCGCCAATGCCAGCTTCGCCATCTTCGCCGGTGCTGCAGGCACGGTGACCGTCGACAACACCAATGGCCAGGTTCAGGCTGGGGGCATGCAGTTCGCCACCGGCGGCTACCTGATCCAAGGGAACGATATCGCCCTGGTCGGTCCGACATCGACCATTCGCGTCGGCGACGGAACGGCGCCCGGCGCAGCCTACGTCGCCACCATCAATTCGAACCTGACCGGCAGCACCCAGCTGGTGAAGACCGATCTCGGTACGCTGGTGCTCGGTGGCACCAACAGCTACACCGGCGGCACCGCCATCAACAGCGGCACGCTGCAGGTGTCGAGCGACGGCAATCTGGGTGCTGCGGCCGGAGCGCTCAGCTTCGACGGCGGCACGCTGCGCAACACGGCGTCGTTCAGTTCGGCCCGCGGCGTTACGCTCAATGCCGGCGGCGGCACTTTCGAGACCAATGCCGATCTGACACTGTCGGGCCTGATCGGTGGCGCCGGTGCGCTCACCAAGACCGGCAACAGCGCGCTTATCCTGACGGCGGACGAAACCTACACCGGCGGGACGACGATCTCGGCCGGCACGCTGCAACTCGGCAGTGGCGGGACCTTGGGTTCGCTGATTGGCGACGTGCTCGACAACGCCGCGCTCGTCTTCAACCGCTCCGACAGCCTGACCTATGCCGGCGTGATCTCCGGCACCGGCGTGGTGAACCAGGTCGGCACCGGCACGACCATCTTCACCGGCGCAAACACCTATGCCGGTGGCACGACTGTCTCCGCCGGCACGCTGCAGCTTGGCAATGGCGGCACCTCGGGATCGCTGACCGGCGACGTGCTCGACAACGCCACGCTCGCCTTCAACCGCTCAGACACCTACACTTTTGCCGGCCTTGTCTCGGGCGCCGGCGCGGTTGAACAGATCGGCAGCGGCGTCACGATCCTGACCGCCAACAACAGCTATGACGGCGACACCAACGTGCGCGAGGGCACGCTCATCGTCGACGGCGATCAGTCGGCGGCAACCGGTACAACCACGGTCGAGGCCGGCGGCGTGCTTGGCGGCATCGGCAGGGTTGGCGGCAACGTCGCAGTGCTGGATGGCGGCGCGCTGAACCCGGGCGATATCGGCGCGACGCCGCAGACGCTGACGATCAACGGCGACCTGACACTCGGGGCAGCCGCAACGCTCAACTACAATTTCGGCCAGGCGAATGTCGTGGGCGGCGCGTTCAACGACCTCACGGTCGTACATGGCAATCTTGTTCTCGACGGGCAATTGAACGTCGCCGAGACGCCCGGCGGCAATTTCGGCCCGGGCATCTACCGCATTATCAGCTACGACGGGACGCTCACCCAACTCGGCCTTTCCGAAAGCTTGCCCAATTACGCGGTGCAGACCTCGATAGTCGGCCAGGTGAACCTGGTCGACATTAGCGCAATGACGCTGAACTTCTGGGATGGGGATGCCGGTCCCAAGAACAACAACCTCGTCGACGGCGGCAACGGCGTCTGGCGTGCCGCAGGCGACGACAACTGGACCGATCAGGCCGGCGACATCAACGCACCGTTCTCCAATGCGAGCTTCGCCATCTTTGCTGGCACTGCGGGCACGGTGACCGTCGACAACACCAATGGCCAGGTTCAGGCTGGGGGCATGCAGTTCGCCACCGGCGGCTACCTCGTCCAGGGGAACGACATCGCCCTGGTCGGTCCGACATCGACCATTCGCGTCGGCGACGGAACGGCGCCCGGCGCAGCCTATGTCGCCACCATCAATTCGAACCTGACCGGCAGCACCCAGCTGGTGAAGACCGATCTCGGTACGCTGGTGCTCGGTGGCACCAACAGCTACACCGGCGGCACCGCCATCAACAGCGGCACGCTGCAGGTGTCGAGCGACGGCAATCTGGGTGCTGCGGCCGGAGCGTTCAGCTTCGACGGCGGCACGCTGCGCAACACGGCGTCGTTCAGTTCGGCCCGCGGCGTTACGCTCAATGCCGGCGGCGGCACTTTCGAGACCAATGCCGATCTGACACTGTCGGGCCTGATCGGTGGCGCCGGTGCGCTCACCAAGACCGGCAACAGCGCCCTCATCCTCACCGGCGCCAATGCCTATAGCGGCAACACCACTGTTTCCGCCGGCAGCCTGATCGTCGACGGCAACCAGACGGCAGCGACCGGCCTTACCAGCATCGCCAGCAGCGCCACGCTGGGCGGCACTGGCACCATTGGCGGTAATGTCACGATTGCCGACGGCGCGACGCTGTCGCCGGGCGGCGCCGGCGGTGGGGTCGGCACGCTGAACATCCTTGGCGACCTGTCACTGAGCGGCGGCTCAACAATGTACTACAGCTTCGGCCAGGCCAACGTGGCGGGCGGGGCTCTCAATGACCTGACCACTGTCGGCGGCAACCTGGTGCTCGACGGCACGCTCAACGTGTCGGTTTCGCCCGGCGGTACATTTGGCCCCGGCGTATACCGGGTGTTCAGCTACAACGGTACGCTGACCGACAATGGGCTTTCGATCGGAACGATCCCGTCAACGGACTACTTCGTCCAGACGGCAATCGCCAACCAGGTGAACCTGGTCAATACGGAAGGGCTGACACTGAATTACTGGGACGGCGCTGCCGGTCCGAAGTTCAACGGCGTCATCGAAGGCGGCGACGGGGTCTGGCAGAATTCGACCGGCAACGACAATTGGGCGGACAGCACAGGCGCGGTCAACGCGCCCTTCACGGACGGCTCGTTCGCGATCTTCGCAGGCGCGGCCGGCACGGTGACGGTGGACAACGGCCTCGGCCAGGTCGCGGCTTCCGGCATGCAGTTCCTGACCGGCGGCTATCTCATCCAAGGTGGTCCCGTGGCACTCGCCGGCGGCCCGACATCGACTATCCGTGTCGGCGACGGCACCGCAGCCGGAGCGAGTATCACGGCCACCATCGCCTCGCAGTTGACCGGCAACACCCAACTGATCAAGACCGATCTCGGGACGCTCGTGCTCACGGCCAGCAACAGCTACACCGGCGGCACGGCGATCAATGGCGGTACGCTGCAGCTCTCTACCGACGCCAATCTCGGCGATGTGGCCGGCGATCTTGCTTTCAACGGCGGCACGCTGCGCACGACGGCGAGCTTCAACAGCGGCCGCGCGATGAACCTTCTCGGCCAGGGCACGGTGCTGACCGATGCTGGCACGACGCTGACCTGGGATGGGACGCTTACCGGCGCCGGCGCCCTGACGAAAAGCGGCACGGGAACCATGGCGGTCACCTCGGATAGCGCGGGCTTTGCCGGCACGACCTCGATCGACGCTGGTACACTCTCCGTCTCGGGCAGCCTGTGCGGCACCGTCAATGTGAACTCGGGCGGGCGCCTCGAGGGCACGGGCACCGTGTGCGACACGAACAACTTCGCCGGCGGCGTCATCGCGGTCGGCAATCCCGGCGTGCCCGGCACCCTGACGGTGGCCGGCAACTATGTAGGCAATGGCGGCGTGGTGGAAATCGAGAGCCAGCTGGTCGACGACGCTTCGCCGACCGACAGGCTCGTGGTCACCGGCAATACGTCGGGTACCACCGATCTGAAGATCACCAATCTCGGCGGCGGCGGGGCGCAAACCGTCGAAGGCATCAAGGTGGTCGATATCGGCGGGGCCTCCAACGGCACCTTCAGCCTGGTCGGTGATTATGTCTTCCAGGGCGACCAGGCCATAGTGGGTGGCGCTTATGCGTACCGGCTCTACAAGAACGGTGTCAGCACGCCGGCCGACGGCGACTGGTATCTACGCTCGGCGCTGGTCAACCCGACCGGCCCACAGGGGCCGCTCTACCAGCCTGGCGTGCCGCTGTACGAGGCCTACGAAGGAGTACTGCAGACTTTCAATGAACTGGGCACCTTGCAGCAGCGCATTGGCAATCGATCGTGGGGCGAAGGTGCGACGCCGCAAGGTGCGGACCTGCCAGGCCAAGGCCCGGTCGACGGCAAGGCAATCTGGGCACGCATCGAGGCTGCTCATGCCGAGATCAAGCCGGAGACGTCGACCTCCGGCACGAACTATGGCGTGACCACCTGGAAGCTGCAGGCTGGCGTGGACGGTCTGTTGCACGAGAGCGAGACCGGTATCCTGATCGGGGGGATCACGGCTCACTACGGAACCGCTTCGTCAGACGTCTCCTCGATCTTCGGGGTGGGGTCGATCGCCGCCACCGGCTACGGCATCGGCGGCACGCTCACCTGGTTCGGCAACAGCGGCTTCTACGTCGACGCGCAGGCGCAGGCGACCTGGTATGACAGTGACATCCGGTCGGCCACGCTTGGCACGACGCTTGCGGACGGCAACGACGGTTTCGGCTACGGCGTGGGTGTCGAGACCGGACAGAAGATCGCCCTCAACGGCAACTGGTCTCTCACGCCGCAGGCCCAGCTCGCGTATTCGGCGGTCGATTTCGACGCCTTCACCGACCCATTTGGCGCCGTCGTGTCTCCTGGTGGCAGCGACAGCCTCGTCGGTCGCCTCGGTCTCTCCGCGGACTATGAGGACCAGTGGGCGGGTGACGAAGGGCAAGTGAGCCGCACGCATATCTACGGGCTCGCGAACCTCTACTACGACTTCCTCGACGGAAATGATGTCGATGTCTCGGGCGTGAAGCTGGTCAGCGAAAATCAGGCGCTGTGGGGCGGTGTCGGCCTCGGTGGCTCGCTGAGCTGGGCGGACGGCCGCTACTCCGTCTTCGGAGAGGGCAGCGTCCGGACAAGCCTCCAGGATTTCGGCGACAGCAATGCCATCGGCGCCAAGCTCGGGTTCAGCGTGAAATGGTAGCCGAGGTTAAACTAAATAGCCGTGCCGCTTGAGCACAGCCTCCGGCATGGCTATTCACAGGGTACCAAAAGACGGTTGCCGACGGTCCGGCATGCCGTCACCTGTCATCTCCTTCGGGGTTGCCGTTCGAAACAGAAAGGCACAGGTTTGCGCATCCCCAAACTAATCTATGTAGCGGCGGCTTTCATATCGCTCACCGCACCCGCATCCGCCCAGGAAAGCACGCTGCCGGGCGGTGCTTCATCCCTGCAGGAGGCGTACCAGGACTGGAATCTCAACTGTCAAGGTAGTCCCAAAATCGTCTGCGTGGTCTCGCAGCAGCAATCGCAGCAGAATGGACAGCGCGTGCTGGCGGTCGAATTGCGCAAGGGGGAGGGCGATGTCGTCTCCGGCAATCTGGTCCTGCCTTTCGGACTTCAGCTCGATTCGGGTGCAACCCTGCAGATCGATGATGGACAAGCAGGAGAACCAATGCGGTTTTCGACGTGTGTGCCCGGGGGTTGCCTCGTCCCGCTCAGCTTCGATGCTCAGGCCATCGCCGGGCTGCGTGCCGGCACGGCGCTGAAGATCAAGGTCAAAAGTGCCGACCAGAAGGATTTGACTCTCCCTGTTTCGCTAAAAGGTCTGGCAGCGGCGCTCGACAGGCTGCAGGTTTTAGCCGGAGGCTAAGAGGAATCAGCTGATCCCAGAGACCGAAGATTTGCCACTTCACTTAGGGTCGGTGGCGACGCTGGCGGCTTAACCCGGATATCTCACACAGTCTTTCGGCGCTAGGTTGGCGGCAGCGATTTTGCGGGCGCTTGAGCTGCGGGCAAGGGATGTCCGCCGCTTGGAGCGGTTGGTGTGGTTCGGCGCTGTTTCCTTGC